>NZ_QSNX01000039.1:0-11890 GCF_009498575.1 Rahnella sp. RcJ3 | reverse complement strand
GGTCCATGATGAGCATGAACCCTTTTTACACGAGCCACCGGATCGGTCAACTGATCCTTAAACGATCGGCATTAGCCCTGATTGGCCTCTTTCTCACTGTTCGCATCCCAGTAAACCAGTTTTGGCGCACCATCTCCGGCAAAGTAATATCCCAAAACCATCGCGCAGGTCCGGTCAGCAGGCGCAGAGAGATTTCTTAACGCCATAATGTTACTCGCGCTAATCATTTTATCCGGATTAATTTCAACGGCTTTAAATAATCCCGCCGACACTACACCACCGGTTATTCCCGCGATCAACTCGCGGCGGTTAATCATGATAATTACCGGAAACAGATGTCACATTAATTTACCTTAAGGAGTTTCTTCTTTGAGTATTGTACCGATGGGTAATTAAGCAACCTGTACAAGAACAATTTACCTCAACCTTCCTCAAATCCTTTGGATTGAGTCACCTGCATTTGTTCATATTTTTTGAACAGAGGGGTGAAGTTTTTACGCTTTCTTATTCTCAGGCGTTGACTAGACTAGAGAAAACATTGAGGAGAGTTGAACATGATCTATTTACGTCAGGCACAAGAACGCGGTCACGCCAGTCACGGCTGGCTGGAAAGCTGGCACACCTTCTCTTTCGCCGATTATTACGATGCACAATTCATGGGATTCTCCGCACTGCGGGTGATCAATGAAGACTTTATCGATGAAGGACAGGGTTTTGGTAAGCATCCGCATAAAGACATGGAAATTCTGACCTATGTGCTGGAAGGCACCGTGGAACATCAGGACAGCATGGGCAATAAAGAACAGATCCAGGCGGGGGAATTCCAGATTATGAGCGCCGGGACCGGGGTGACACACTCTGAATACAACGGTAACAGCGACCGTAAACTGCACCTTTATCAGATCTGGATTATCCCGAATCAAAAAGGGCTGGAACCGCGTTACGAACAGCGTATGTTCGATGCGCCGCAGGGGCGCCAGTTAGTGCTTTCACCGGATGCCCGCGACGGTTCGCTGAAAGTGTTCCAGGATATGGAGTTGTCCCGCTGGGCGCTGAAAAAAGATGAACAGTCGGTTTATCAGATTCAGGCTGACCGCCGCGTGTGGATCCAGGTGGTAAAAGGCACCGTGTCCATCAACGGTAAGAAAGCCGGGCAGAGTGATGCGCTGGCGATCTGGGATGAAACGGAATTGTCCGTTCACGCAGAGGAAGACAGCGAAATTCTGCTGTTTGACCTGCCGCCAGTCTGATCATGGTGAAGTCAAAAGCAAAAGGCGGTGCTCCGGCATCGCCTTTTTTTGCATCATTCATTCGTCATTTGAAGCTGACATTAATACCGATATTGCCCCGGTAACCTTCCTGTTTTCCGTCAAAGCCACGCTGATAATTCACGCTGGTGTAAAACGATGCATTTTTACTCAATGGCGCCGTGATCCCGCCACCTGCTTTCCAGGCGCTTTGCGAGAAATCAGGTGAAATCTCAGTGCTGCCGATGGTGACGGCGGGCGCATCGCTGAGCGTCGATACCGCGTCGATATTCAGGTATGGCGTAATGTTGGGCTGATCTACCTGAGGCTGATGAGAAAGCCGCAAACCGCCGCGTGCCTGTACGCTGTTGTCGGCGGTTTTCGCTACCGCGGCAATACCGTCATTGAACCCTCTCATATGCAGATACTGATAAATCACCTGCGCCTGGGGTTCGAGCCTCCAGCTTTGGGTTATTGCAAAGGGAATGCCGCTTTCCGCTGAAAGCGCCACGCCGTAGCCGTCCTGTTTAGCTTCCGTTTCACTCTGGAATTCGGTGTGGTAATCGGTGACTTGCCCGACGAAATCCAGATACGCGCCGCTGTCGGTCTTCACGGTGTAATAGCCGCCAATGCCGTAAGCATCGGTAGACACATCTCCGGTATCGGTGGATTCACCGACCAGCCCGCGGGCGCTGTCCGAGCTGCTGGTTTTCTGATCCCCCAGCGAAATCATCACCCCGGCATGCACATTATTCCCGCGCGGTGTCTCATCCTGATACAAATCCTTGCCGATCTGGATATAACGAATGTCGCTGTCAAAACTGAAGCGACCTACATCATAATTATCATGCGATCCGCCGACGCGTGCCCATGTGCCATCCTGAGCACGTTTGACGCTATCGCCGGTACGTTCGTGATAAGACCCCATTGAGCTAAAGCCGTACTGCCGGTTAAGGAAGGGCGCGGCAATGTAACCCACGACATCCGTCCGGTAGGCGATCACCGGTTTAGGTGTGGGTGCAGGTTGCGGTGTGGGCTCCGGTGTCGGGTTAGGGGTCGGGTCAGGATCAGGCACTGGTTCCGGCGGCGGCACCGGCTCGAGCCAGGTGCGCAGATACCAGTCTTTTGGCGACGTACTGCCGCCTTTATAGAGATAATAATCGTATGCCCCCGCACTGACTTTTCTCAGCAATTTCAGCGACGATGTGTCATCCCCATCCACCTGCACCAGACGGATCCCGTCGCCTGTCGTCAGCGCACCATTGCCCCCGGCATTGCGCACCAGCACCCCAAAATTGCCGCTGGCGTTACCCTGAACATGCAGTAAATCGGTGGGGGAATTATCGCTGCCCAGTTGCGTGTTGAAATTCAGGGCACCGTTGCCGGAAAGCGTGCTGGCGGTAAGTGTGTGGAATGCCCCCTGCTGCGGTTGGGTGAAGTTCATCAGGCTGTTATCGAGCGATAAATCCCCGAGCACGGAATCGCCAGTCAGATTCCACACCGACTGATTATTCAGCGCCAGTGAATTGAGGTTTTGTACCGAGCCGGTCAGCACGGAGGCATCCAGTGTGACATCGGTTTTCGCCGTCGTCGCATTGATAATATTGCCGATAATCTGGCTTTTGCCGCTGACATTCACCGTACTGATGCCGTTATCGGCAAAGGTCATGGCCGCGTTAATACCGACAATGCGAGCGGCGTTTTCGATGATCACTTGCGCATTACCGTTGTAAATCTTGCTGATGCCGATATTGCCGCTGTTTATGGTCGCGTTATCAATGCGAACGTTTTGCCACTGATCGTCTGTCATGGGGGCGCCGCTCAGTGACAGGCCGACGGAGGCATTGCCCGGTGTGGAAATAAGTAGTTCATTTTCCAGAATCAGGTTGTTAGCGCCGAGGAATGTTATGCCGTTAGTGGACGTCGCCTTCGTGGTAATGGATCCGCCGTTGATCCGTACATTGCTGTCGTTTTCCAGCATCACGCCGTTGCCATATTGCCCGGAGGTGTGGATGTCGACATTCTTCATTTGTAAATTACCGAATGACAATATCACGGCATTGCTCTGATCTTTCTCTGTGATGATGGTTCCGCGATCATAAGTGACATTTGAGAAGCGGTCAGCGGACCCGTCGATACTTATCCCCTGGCGAACCTGAGATAAAATTGACGTATTCAGTAATGTGGCATCGGCATTGTTGATGGCTATTGCCGAACTGCTGGACATTCCCGAAAGATGATTAACAGTCAGCCCGGTGGCATTCAGCGTGGCGCCATTATTCACCTCAACGGCATTATCCGCATTATTGGCGTTAATTGTGGTATTCATCATATTCGCGGTGGCGTTATTATTAATCACCACTGCCGCACTGTTAGAATTAAGGGTCGCGTCGTTGATATTTAAAACACTGCCTGCATCTTGTATCGTCACCACATGGGAAATTTCCCCGGATTGACTGTTGTTATTAATCACGGAATCTTTCCCGATATTAATGACACCGCCATTTTGCGCGACAAGCGAGGAGCCAAGCTGGCTGCCGGAAGCGTTGAACGTGTTAGCCAGGAACGTCAGTTCTGCGCCGTTATTGACCATAATGCCATATTTTATCAACGGGTTATCGGCGACAATATTTTCGTTATCCTTGGTGGATAAGGTCAGCTTTTGATTGTTCGTCAGCAGCAGTGGCAGGGTGTAATTTGCCGCACTGGCGCTCATGACGGCAATATTGGGCAGGCAACACGCCAGCAGAATACATCGTGTAATTTTACAGGTGTTAAACGCCGGCATCAGGCATTCCTTAAAGATAATAAGCGGTGAATGCCGGACAATGTATTGATTAATTTCCCACCGACAAAATCATTCCATATCAATTTTTAACATCACATAGTGCGTGATATTAATCAGGTCTTATTTTGATTTTTGACGGTTTTAAATATCCTGCTGATGAGTAATTTAATCCCTCCGTGATAATTGTTATCTGGTTTTTCCTGTAGCGTGAGTTTCTTACTGCGCGAATGAAAAATGCGCAAAATGTGAAACGTTTCACATTGCCGGACAATCACCGTGAAATTTTATGAACAGGTTCGCACATTTTCCCTGAAGCCATGGAAACCGGTTTCCATAAAGCCTCAAATACCCTCAACAGGCTAAAAAGGGCAGAACATTAATCATCTCGGAGTGAAGCAAAATGAAAAGAATCATGCTTTGTTGTTCGGCGGGGATGTCGACCAGTTTGTTGGTGCGCAAGATGAAAGAAGTGGCGGCGGAACGCGGAGAAGAGGTGCAGATTGATGCATTCGGTGCCAGCGAGTTTGATGAAAAATTCCGTGATTATCAGGTGGTACTGCTCGGACCGCAGGTGCGTTACATGCAGGCTGATTTATCTGCCAGAGCGGCAGAATTCAACATTCCGGTCGAAACCATCAACATGATGGATTACGGCATGCAGCGCGGCGATAACGTGCTCGACTTCGCTTATGGCCTGATCGCACAGGAAGGAAGCCGCGTATGAGTGGCCTTTATCAGGCGATGGTTAACGTCATCGAAAAACACATCACGCCCCTGGCGGGCAGCGTTGGCCAGCAGCGGCATGTGATCGCCATCCGCGACGGCTTTATCGCTGCGCTGCCTTTTATGATTATCGGTTCGTTCATGCTGGTCTTTATTTTCCCGCCATTCTCGCCGGATACCACCATGGGATTTGCGCGCGGGTGGCTGGATCTGTCGCTGAAATACCGCGAGCAGCTGATGTTGCCGTGGTATCTGAGCATGGGCGTGATGACGTTTTTTATTTCGGTAGGCATTGGCGCAAGCCTCGGCAAACACTACAAGCTTGATCCGATCATGACCGGTTTACTGGCGTTTATGGCGTTTCTGCTGGTGGCTGCGCCGTATCATGACAAACAAATCTCGACGCAGTATTTCTCCGGCGAAGGCATTTTCACCGCGATCCTGACGGCGATTTATGCCGCCGAAGTGTATGCGCTGCTCAAGCGCCGCAATATCACCATCCGCCTGCCGAAAGAAGTGCCGACCGGCGTGGCGCGTTCGTTTGAAATTCTGATCCCGGTGGTGGCGATTGTCGCCACGCTGCACCCGCTGAACCTGTTTATTCAGTCCACCACCGGCATGATTATTCCGGAAGCCATCATGCATTTGCTGGCACCGCTGGTTTCTGCGTCGGATTCCCTGCCAGCGATTTTGATTTCAGTGTTTATCTGTCAGGTACTGTGGTTTGCGGGGATTCATGGCGCGCTGATTGTCACCGGCATCATGAACCCGTTCTGGATGACCAATCTGGCACTCAACCAGACGGCGTTGCAGGCCGGTGCGCCATTGCCACACATTTATCTGCAAGGATTCTGGGATCACTATCTGTTAATTGGCGGCGTGGGGTCGACCTTACCGCTGGCGATTTTGTTGCTGTGCAGCAAGGCCGTGCACCTGCGCACCATTGGCCGGATGGGGGTGGTGCCGAGCTTCTTTAACATCAATGAACCGATCCTGTTTGGCACGCCAATTATCATGAATCCGGTATTCTTCCTGCCGTTTACGCTGGTGCCGATGCTGAACGCTATTTTTGCTTACACCGCCACCAAACTCGGCTGGGTCGCGCAGGTGGTCTCGCTCACACCCTGGACAACGCCTGCGCCAATCGGTGCGTCATGGGCCGCAAACTGGGCATTCAGCCCGGTAATTATGTGCCTGTTCTGTATGGTGTTATCAGCCGTTATGTACTATCCGTTCCTGAAAGCCTATGAACGTACGTTGCTGAAACAGGAAGCGGAAAAAGCCCTGGCACAGACGGCGGGCAATGCCGTGCCGGCAAACAGCTAAACAGTCAAATAATTCAGTTAAAAACGTAAAGCTAACGGACAGCGAGGATGACGATGAAATACGCATTTCCAAAAGAATTCTGGTGGGGCAGTGCCAGTTCAGCGCCGCAGACGGAAGGTGAAACCCTGAGCCACGGAAAAAGCGCGACGGTGTGGGATCACTGGTATTCACAACAGCCGACGCGCTTTCACAATGACGTCGGTCCGCAGGATACCTCGACGTTTTACAAAAACTGGCGCGAAGATATCGCGCTGCTGAAACAGCTCAATCACAACACCTTCCGCACCTCGATTTCCTGGGCGCGTTTGATCCCCAACGGGCGTGGTGAAGTGAATCAGGAAGCGGTCACGTTTTATAACCAGGTGATCGACGAAATGCTGGCGCAGGGCGTACAGCCGTTTATCAATCTGTTCCACTTTGATATGCCGATGGCGATGCAGGAACTCGGCGGCTGGGAAAACCGGGACGTCGTGCAGGCTTACGCAAAATACGCCGATACCTGTTTCGAGCTGTTCGGTGACCGCGTGAAGCATTGGTTTACGTTCAACGAACCGGTGGTGCCGGTGGAAGGCGGTTATTTGTATAATTTCCATTACCCGAACGTGGTGGATTTCAAACGGGCTGCCACCGTGGCGTATCACACTATGCTGGCCCATTCGCTGGCAGTGAAGGCCTATCGCGCCCGCAATTCTGGCGGTGAAATCGGCATTATTCTTAACCTTACGCCGTCTTATCCGCGGTCACAGAATCCGGCTGACCTGAAAGCCGCTAACATTGCGGACCTGATGTTTAACCGCAGCTTCCTCGATCCGGCGCTGCGCGGTGAATATCCGCAGGAACTGGTGGAATTGCTGAACAAATACGATCAGCTTCCGGCCTGCCAGCAGGGCGATAAAGCACTGCTGCAACAGGGTGTGGTGGATTTACTCGGCATCAACTATTACCAGCCGCGCCGTATTCAGTGCCGCGACAGTATGGTTAATCCGGAAAGTCCGTTTATGCCGGAATGGTTCTTCGATAACTATGTCATGCCGGGACGTAAAATGAACCCGCACCGTGGCTGGGAAATCTACGAGCAGGGCATTTACGATATTCTGACCAATCTGCGTGAAAACTACGGTAATCCGCGCTGTTTCATTTCCGAAAACGGCATGGGTGTGGAAAATGAACTGCGCTTTGAACAGGCGGGGCGGATTGATGATGATTACCGCATCGAGTTTGTCAGCGGGCACCTGAAATGGCTGCACCGCGCCTTGCAGGAAGGCAGTGGTTGCCTGGGTTATCACATGTGGACATTTATTGATTGCTGGTCATGGATGAATGCCTATAAAAACCGGTATGGTTTCATCCAGCTGGATCTGGAAACGCAGAAGCGTACGGTGAAGAAAAGCGGCGAATGGTTCGCGGCGGTGTCTAAAAATAACGGTTTCGATTAACACAAGGAAAGACATGGCAAACATTAACGACGTTTCGCGGCTGGCGAAGGTGTCGAAAGCGACGGTGTCCCGTGTCCTGAGTGGCAGCCGCGGTGTCAAAGAAGAAAGCCGCCTGGCTGTGATGCAGGCGGTGGAAACACTGCAATATAAACCGAGCGTGATTGCGCAGTCGCTGTCCACGCAGTCTACCGGTTGTATCGGCGTGATTTGTGCGACCGAAAACATCAATCAGTCCACCGGTTATCTCCACGCGCTGGAAAAAGAGTTGCGGCTGAATCAGAAGTATCTGCTGCTGCGCTTTGCCACCGACGCAGCGAGCCTGACGCATTCCGTAGCTGAAATTGGCCGCGGTCTGTGCGATGCGATGATTGTGATCGGTGCGCGTTTTCCGCTGCCGGCATTGCCGGAAAACGTGATCACCATTGATTGTCTGGATGCGGATTCAGCACGCAGCATTCACTTTGACCGCAGCTTTGCCGCCGAAACTGCCTGCCAGTATGTGCTCAAACAAGGGCGCCGGCAGATTGCCCTGATCAACGCGGAAAACAGCGAAACCGCCGGACAAATCTTGCAGGGATATCATCTGGCACTGGAGAAATTCCTGCTGCCTTACGACCGGCGGCTGGAGCACAGCGGCGCAGATGCGCTGACGAAACTGCTGGCACAGAACGTGCCGTTCAATGCGTTGCTGGTGCCGGACGATGCCACCGCGCAGGATGCACTCCGTCAGCTCGCCCTGCACGGGCGCGCCGTGCCTGAAAATGTGATGGTGTTCAGTCTCGACAGTACGCTGCCACCGGGCGTTTCTGCTGTTCCGGCGATTGCCTATCCGCTGGAAACCCTGGCACAACGCGCGATGGCGCTGCTGACCGGCCAGCTCTCAGCGAACCTCAGCGCACCGGTTCGCGGGCAGCTTTCCCTGCCTTCCTGATAAACCTCTCATGTCGCGCAGCAACGGATATCCGCCTGCGCGATTGTTTGCTAACATCACGCTCTGATCCCTTAACCTTTTCAGCGGCCCATCTCTTTGATGAATATGAAGAAAAAAAGACCCGTACTCCAGGATGTTGCCGACAAGGTGGGCGTCACCAAAATGACGGTCAGCCGTTATTTGCGTAACCCTGAACAGGTTTCCGGCGCGTTGCAGGAAAAAATCTCTGCGGCGCTCGACGAGCTGGGCTACATCCCCAACCGCGCACCGGACATTCTTTCTAACGCTAAAAGCCGCGCCATCGGTGTGCTGCTGCCGTCGCTGACCAACCAGGTGTTTGCGGAAGTGCTGCGCGGCATCGAAAGCGTGACTGATATCCACGGTTATCAGACCATGCTGGCGCACTACGGCTACAGCCAGGAGCGCGAAGAACAGCGTCTGACTTCACTGCTTTCCTACAATATCGACGGACTGATTTTGTCCGAACGCCATCACACCGCGCGTACGCTGAAGATGATTGAAGTGGCCGGTATTCCGGTGGTGGAGATGATGGACTGTGTGTCGCCGTGTGTGGATCTGGCGGTCGGCTTCAACAACTTCGAAGCCGCGCGGCAGATGACGCAACAAATTATCGCGCGCGGCCATCGTCATGTGGTGTATTTCGGCGCTCGTCAGGATGAGCGAACCATTATCAAACAGCAGGGTTACGAACAGGCGATGCGTGAATCCGGTCTGGAGCCTTACAGTGTGATGACCAGCCGTTCTTCCAGTTACAGTGGCGGCGCGGAATTACTGCGTCAGGCGCAAAAAGACTGGCCACAAATCGACAGTATTTTCTGTACCAACGATGACCTCGCGGCGGGCGCATTTTTTGAATGTCAGCGCCAGGGGCTGAAAATCCCTTCACAAATGGCGATTGCCGGTTTTCATGGGCACAACATGGGGCAGGCGATGGAGCCACCACTCGCCAGCGTGCTGACACCGCGCGAAAGAATGGGGCAAATCTCCGCCGAACGTCTGCTGGCGAGACTTCGCGGCGAAGAAGTGGTGCCGAGAATGGTGGATGTCGGGTTTACGATTTCTGCGGGTGGAAGTATTTGATTTGTTGAGCCTGGTTTACTTGCCACTTTGAATCCGGGTGGTGCTCGTCCTCCTCACGTACTACGTGTACGCTCCGGGGCCTGTGCTCCATCCGAATCCAAATTGGCTGCGCCACCGACGGCTCACCTGTGGCTTTTTAAAGTCTTACTTCTGTACCGTCTTCAAAGCCGCGATACAGCGATCTACCACACCTTCAAACTTGTGATCGATATTCACGCGCAACACATCCGGTTCGTCTTCGCCCGGTTCTTCGAGCGCATCGAACTGGCTGCGCAGTAAATCGGTCGGCATGAAATGTCCGGCACGCGCTTTAAGGCGCTCGGCAATCACTTCAAAACTGCCTTTCATGTAGATGAATACCATGCCTTCGTTGTCTTTACGCAGGGCGTCACGGTAGCGACGCTTCAGTGCAGAACAGACAATGATGCCGGTTTCATTTTTATGGCGCAGGCTGTAAGCCGCGTCGTTGAGACGCAATAACCACGGCGCGCGGTCATCGTCGTTCAGTGGCGTGCCGCTGGCCATCTTTTGAATATTGGCGCGGGGATGAAGATCATCGCCGTCGATAAATTTCGCGTTAATTTCACGGGCCAGTGCCGCGCCGACGGTGGATTTACCGCTGCCTGACACGCCCATCAGAATGATGCTTTGTCCTGCCATAAGTATGATCTCTATCCCAAAATGAACATTTTGACTGCGTAGTGAGTCCTAATATTACCATGTTACCGGTATCATGATACCGGTAACAAATGGAGATGTGACTAATATCACAAAGGAATGCACTGCTGTTTTAGCGGTCGCGGTCTGTACCCGTAGCACTGTTAATTCCTACAACATCTTGAAAATTAAAAACAATGCTTCACCCGGTTTTTAGTCATACCCGGGTGACAGCGTGAGGGGAAGAATATGCCATTAGTTATTGTAGCGGTGGGTGTCGCACTGCTGTTGTTACTTATGATCCGATTTAAGCTTAATGGCTTCATTGCACTGATTCTTGTCGCGCTGGCGGTGGGGATTATGCAGGGAATGCCGGTCGATAAAGTCATCACCTCGATCAAAAACGGGGTAGGCGGGACGCTTGGCAGTCTTGCGCTGATCATGGGCTTCGGTGCCATGCTCGGTAAAATGCTGGCGGATTGCGGTGGCGCACAACGTATCGCGACCACCCTTATCGAAAAGTTTGGCCGTGAGCACATTCAGTGGGCGATCGTGCTGACAGGTTTCATCGTCGGGTTTGCCCTGTTCTATGAAGTCGGTTTCGTGCTGATGTTGCCACTGGTCTTCACTGTGGCCGCGGCGGCGCGTTTACCATTGCTGTATGTCGGGGTTCCGATGGCGGCTGCGTTATCCGTTACACACGGGTTCCTGCCTCCGCACCCTGGTCCGACGGCGATTGCGACGATTTTCCATGCGGATATGGGTAAAACACTGCTGTTTGGTTCACTGCTGGCGGTGCCGACGGTGATTCTGGCAGGGCCGGTGTATGCGCGCTTCCTGAAAGGTATCGACAAACCGGTGCCTGAAGGTCTGTTTAACCCGAAAACCTTCACGGAAGAAGAGATGCCGGGCTTTGGCGTCAGCGTCGCGACTTCACTGGTGCCGGTTATTCTGATGGCATTCCGCGCACTTTGCGAAATGATCCTGCCGAAAGGGCATCCGGTGCTGGCGTATGCTGAATTCTTCGGCGACCCGGTGATGGCAACGCTGATTGCGGTGCTGATCGCTATCTTCACTTTCGGTCTGAACCGTGGCCGTAAGATGGAAGATGTGATGGCAACTGTGACCGATTCCATCAAAATCATCGCGATGATGTTGTTAATCATCGGCGGTGGCGGTGCGTTTAAACAGGTGCTGGTGGACAGCGGTATTGAAAAATACATTGCAGCTCTGATGGACGGCAGCACGCTCTCGCCAATCCTGCTGGCCTGGTCCATTGCGGCGGTTCTGCGTATCGCATTGGGGTCTGCTACCGTGGCAGCGATTACTGCGGGCGGTATTGCCGCGCCACTGATCGCCACCACGGGCGTCAGCCCTGAACTGATGGTGATCGCCGTCGGTTCCGGCAGCGTGATTTTCTCGCACGTCAACGATCCGGGCTTCTGGTTGTTCAAGGAATATTTCAACCTGAGCATTGTCGAAACCTTCAAATCCTGGTCTGTGCTGGAAACCATCATTTCCCTGTGCGGTCTGGCGGGATGTCTGCTGTTGTCGATGGTCGTCTGACGACAAATTGTTAGCATATAAAAGGCGAGCCGCGTGGCTTAATGCCGGTCACTTAAGGTGACCGGCATTGTTTTTTAAGGGATATTTCGACCTTTTTTCTCTCACTTCCCTGACA
>NZ_QSNX01000038.1:0-14148 GCF_009498575.1 Rahnella sp. RcJ3 | reverse complement strand
GCCAGAAGAGTACCGGCTGATGGCCGAAAACCCGGAAGTCTCAAAAAGTGCGTGGAACTAAAGCTGGGATACTTACACTACGACCCGCGAATGCGGCAGGTTCACCTATTTTATGAAGCAATCAAGGTGATATTGATCTGTATTACACCGCAGTCACCCCGGGGGCGACCATTGTAAAAGTACGTGGCCGCATTATCACCACCAATAAAGGAGTCAGTCTTACAGATTTTACGGATGTGAAAGCGTTATTTGAGGCTGACGGTAATCTTTATCAAACCGAAGCACAAAATCCATACTGGGGCTTCCGCGACCCGTTCCCATTCCGCGATGCAAAAAGCGGCAAATTATATATGTTGTTTGAAGGGAATGTTGCTGGTGCGCGAGGTACTCATATTGTAGGCCCCGCAGAAACCGGTGAAGTCCCTCCAGGTTATGAAAATGTAGGGAACTCACGTTATCAGACAGGCTGCGTAGGTATTGCAGAAGCTGATGACGACAATGGCGATAGCTGGACATTGCTCCCGCCGCTTGTGACCGCCGTTGGTGTAAATGACCAGACGGAGCGCCCTCATTTCGTCTTCCAGGACGGCAAATATTATCTGTTCACTATCAGCCATAAATTTACTTATGGTGATGGTTTAACAGGACCGGATGGGGTGTATGGCTTTGTCAGCGACGAGATTTTTGGACCTTATATTCCGCTAAATGGATCGGCGTTAATCCTTGGGAATCCGCCATTCCAGCCCTTTCAGACCTACTCGCACTACGTCATGCCCAATGGATTAGTGACTTCATTCATTGATAGTGTACCAGTAGACAAAACCACAACCGGTATGGATTACCGTATCGGCGGTACAGAAGCGCCTACGGTCAAAATCAAGATTAAGGGTGATCGTACCTTTGTGGTCAATGAATATGATTACGGATACATTCCGCCAATGGTGGACGTAATCCTTAAAGCATAAACCCGTGAGACTCCGTAACACTGTCATGCTTAACGGGAGGATATCAATCCGTTGAAAGGCGCTAACGGGCGCGTCGAGCAATTGAATAACCATCGCTCGAATAACCCCAGAGGAAACAATTGCGCACTGGCACCCCCGGCCGGCTGCTCTGAGCGACAGCCATGCTCCCGTGCGCACCATCACTTGCGCCATACTTTCTCCTCCCGGCGGGGCATCCCCCGATAACAAGCAGTGAAATGCCCCCTCATCCTGCTCAACAACCTTTTTAATCGGGGTCCCTGGCCATGTGCCATATCCAGGTTCAGCAAGTTCCGCAACGGTTTCGCTGCGCAGGCCCAGCCCCTGAGCAGTCTGCTATGATACCAGCTCAGGAGCGGTCCAGATTTTGCTGAATGACCCAAAGCATTCCTTTAACTGACGGACCTGGTTCAGGGAAGTTTCGGTAAGGGGATTGTCAAACGGGAACCGCGAGTTTCTGTTTGACAGGGTTTCCCCCTGGCAAATCAACTGTATCACTGAGGTCATGCCAACAGCATCCTTCCGCCAGGTAACGATGCCCCGGCCTGCGCAGCGTCCTTTACGCAAATGCCCCAAATAACAGCCCCGTTGCGCACCACATCGTCAGTTGAATACCGAAAGCGCTCAGGCGAAAACGCCACAAAACGTCTGACCAGACCAAAATCCGGCGAACTGACTTCCCTTTCTTTTGTACCCGAAACACCCGACCAGCCCAACGGCCAGGGTCACCGAACAGGAGTTACACCATGAATCCTCACCCCACGACACCCCGGGCGTTGTTTGAAGTGGCATTTAAGCATCAGCCTCACCTGGCATCCGCTGGGTCTGTAGGTAGCCTGGTTCGCCGAGTTCAAACTGTTTCTATATGCCGTACTCGCGCACCGCTACCAATTCTTGCCCAATCCTGGTGACATGGCTCATACCGACGAGCAAGTGAGCGCGGATGTGTAGGATAATGCCAGTTCACCAAAGCGATGTGATAAATCCTGTGTAATCACCTGCGGCTCCATCGCTCCCGACCACCCAGTCTTGATAAAGTGCAATCCCAAACTGCCCTTATTTATCGGTGGGCCATAATTTTTTAATCTACATATATTGGCATGCAGGAATCCAGATCCAGAATGAGACAGGATTCCTGCATGGGTAGTCTAATAACCAATCCGTAATTTAAGATCAAGAATAGTAGGTAGTGTGGTGCCAATTGCGATTTACCACCACACTTCTGCCTGTGCCCCGACGGTAAACTGATCTTTCTTATCGTCGTTAAAGGTGAACTGGGTTATCTCGTTATCGAATGTTTTCAGGTAAGTGGCGAAGAAACGGATCTCCGGACGCGAGGTCAGCATGCTTGTGCCCACTTTGAAGGTGTGGAACAACGTCGTCTTCAGGCCCGACTCATGGTACGTCTCGCCACCCGCTTTATTGCGCTGATCGAACCAGCCCAGTTCAACCCCCGTCTGATTAAAGGTGTCCCAGATATACGCCGGACGCACCACCGCACGGACGGAGTTGAAGTCGGTGTGGGCACCGGTGTAATAATCATAGATATCATTGCCAGCGGCATACACCAGGGCATGGGCCATGATCACGTTTGGCAACAGGTAGTTTTCCCCTTCGGAGAGGAAGCGCCAGGCCGTACCGTTAGTGTGTTCTCCGTAATACTGCCCGTTATAGCCATACAGCGCGCTGGAGTCGGTCACCAGACCCATGCCGCTGGCGATCGAGTTGTTTGCCATCTGGGCGGTCACATAGGTAAACCCGCCGTTCTGCCAGTTTTGCGTCAACCGCGCCCCGGCATGCCAGGCATCTTTCACACTGTAATACGTGCCGTTGTTTTCATTGTGCTTATTCAGGTCGGTTTTGTTAGCAGCAGAGTAGCGACCAAACAGATCCAACGTGGCTCTATCCCATAGGGGTATTGCTGTGTAGCGGGCATCTAGCGTGTTGGTGTTGATTTGTTGAGTCTGGCTGACGCTGCTGTCGACCGCATGGGCATCAAGGTCTTCACGCACCAGCGCCACGTTGACCTTGCCTGGCCCCAGTTGCCAGTTTTCCAGCCCAATCCCGGCCGCTGAGTCCGATTTGTGGTATTTGAAGTCGAGCATCTGGATCTCAAACTTTGGCAACGTATGTTTTCCCACCCAGAAATCGGCCTCCGGGGCAAAAGGCAAAAAGCCCCGCGTGGTCAGATAGATATCGGAAAATTGCAGCAGGTTGTCAGAGGTGCTGTCAAACCAGCCCGCGCTGTATTGTCCGTCGACGTTGCCGTCGAGCATCACAACCGCTTTCGCCATTTTATTGCCATCGCGGTAAACCCGCTGCGAAAATTCAAGATCATACCAGGAACTGTTTTCCTGGCCAAAACGCCCCAGAGAACCAATGGCGTAGGATTTTGCCGAGCCCCGGTTTCCCACCGCATATCCCGAGCGGAAATAGCCGGAATAATTAAAGCCGATATCGTCTTTCACATATTTACTAATATCGGCCAGAGTCATCGACGAAGCAGAATCGACTTTTTCTGGCGTCGCCGGGTTGGCAGAAATAACTTCCAACGGTGGCATTAGCGATTCATATTTTTTAAGCTGCGCTTTGGTGGCATCTAATTCCTTCATATTGGAGGAGAGATTATTTTCGAGAAGTGCAACACGCTCTTCCAGGGTTAGCGGTGCTGCATACAGCGTATTCGCCACCAATAAATAGCAGGCACTTAATGTCACGGAGCAGAGTACGGGTATATTAATGTTCATATCAATCCTATAATTAAATTTTATTAAGTTATCCTTTAACAACAGGCGTGATGAGGTGCACAGGTGACATCACCCATGACGGTCGGTCTTATTATAAAAATAGGGTTGCATTGTTTTATATTAACAATACAACCCTATGGTACGATGCGTTTTACTTCAGGCCAGTGATACCCGCTTGCAGTAAATTAATTTGCAGCAGGGTTTCATCATCTTTCACCAGTTTTTCTTTGCCGTTAATAATTGTCTCATAGAGGGCATCATAATAGCGGGCATAATCACCTTGTTCAGTGACAACTTTTTCTTCGTGATATATACCTGCGTCATCCATCCAGGTCAGCACACCATAATCTTCCGGGGTGTCCTGACCAAAATCGGCGTTATCAGGCATATAAAAGAGCTTGAGGTGATGTTCCTGCTTATCCTTACTGTGTTTGATAAACATCCCTTTCTTGCCGTAAGCCACAAAACTCGGACGCTCTTTGATGCGGAAATAGCTCGATTTTACCGAGACTTTTAATGCACCGTAGAACATATCCACATCGAAGTAATCGTTCATACGCCCTTCGCCTAACAGCTGGCGCACGTCGTAGTTAACATGGTCCGGCGCACCAAAGTATGAAATCACCTGGTCGAGGGTGTGGCAACCATGCCCATACAGGTAGGAGTTAATGGCACTGAATTCGTTGACCGACTCCGGGATGTAAGGGCGGTAATAGTCATAGTGCATCTCCACTTCGAGTAAATCACCGAGCTTGCCCGATTCAATCACCTTCTGGGTGGTCAAAAAATCGCTGTCGAAACGGCGATTCTGATAACACTGCACCATTAATCCTTTTTCTTTAGCCAGGTTATATAAGGTTTCGGCCTCTTCACGTGTATGGGTAAAGGGTTTTTCTACCACGCAGTGTTTTCCGGCCTGTAAAACCTTCAGCGCAAACTCATAATGCAAGGCGGCCGGGGTGCTAACCACCACTACCTGTATTTCCGGGTCACCCAATAGCACATCCAGATTATTGGTATAGGTGATGTTAGGTAATTTATCCCAACCATCCCGATTTGCCGTGGCGGAATAAATGGTTTTGGTGGTTATTTTATCTGCGCGAGACAGAATAAACGGCAAGTGATAGCGATTAGCACTTTTGCCATTGCCGATAAAACCAAGAATTAATTTCGTTGTCACTGTTTCACTCCACAATCAGCTGTTTTTTACCCGTTTCAATCATCTGAGCCGCCAGGGTGCTTACGTCAAGCTGGCGTGCAGCAGTCTCATAATCCAGGGTGTCGATAATGCGAATAAAGGCGAGGAATTCATAAAGCAAGCGATGCTCACGACGGTCAAACGCAAATTGCGCGCTGTCACCGTTATTCAGCGCCATCTCAAAACCTGTCATCTGGTTGACCGGCAGCGTGATTTGCATGTTTCCCTTATCTCCCTGAATCAACGAGGTGGTCGGCGCTTTACAATCTTTAGCGCCAATACAGACGCATTTGAAATCACCATAATCGAGTACCATCATCCCGCTGGTATCAATATTGTTATGCATATTGGCGAAGTAATTAACCGCTTGCGGCTCACCAAACAATCCGGCGACAAAATGGAGGTTGTAGACATTAATGTCCATTAGCGCCCCACCGCCTTTTTTGACATCAAAAGCCGGGTGCACAATGCCCGCCATAAAGTCATCATAACGCGATGAGTATTGGCTGTAGTTCAGAGTCACCAGCTTGATTTTTCCAATACGGGACAGCTGCGACTGAAGCGATAAATAGGCCGGAAGGTAATGAATATTCATCGCTTCCAGCATGATAACGTTTTGTCCTGCTGCCAGATTCTTTAGCGTGTTCAGTTCTTCCACGCTGGTGGTAATCGGTTTTTCAATAATAACGTGCTTACCTTTTTGCAGCGCCTGGCTGGCAAACGGGAAATGCAAATGGTTTGGTAATGCCACGTAAATTGTGTCGACATCGCTGTCCAGCATGGCCTGATAATCAAAATAAGTATCATCAATGTGGTAACGGGCTGCCAGCTCGCGCGTTTCCTCTTCCGTTTGTGGCGTGCCTAAAATCGCCAGACCGCTAAAAGGCAGTTTATGAATCGTCGAAAGCAAATCTTTAACGATCATGCCGGTGCCAAGAATGCCTAATTTCATGTTCCACCTCGTCGTGCCACCCGCCGCAATGCAGGTGGCATTGTTTTAAATCACACCTGAATACTTACAGCTCTGCGCCGTTGGAATGGATAACTTTCTGATACCAATAAAACGATTTTTTCTTGTAGCGAGCCAGTGAACCTTTACCATCGTCATTGCGATCGACGTAAATAAACCCGTAGCGTTTAGAAAGTTGTGCGGTGGACGCGCTGACCAGATCGATACACCCCCAGGTGGTATATCCCATTACCGGCACACCGTCCTTAATGGCTTCATGCACCTGTTCCAGATGTTCACGCAAATACTGGATGCGGTAATCGTCATTGACCGTGGGTTCGCCCGCGCCCTCGTTAATTAATACATCTTTCGCGCCCAGACCGTTCTCCACAATAAACAGTGGGAGCTGATAGCGGTCATAGTATTTGTTTAAGATGTAGCGCAACCCTTGTGGGTCAATTTGCCAGCCCCACTCACTGGCGGCTAAATGCGGATTTTTCACCCCACCCATCAAATTTCCGGTAGCTCCATCCACGTTAGTTTGCACAGTTTCGCAGGTACTGAAGTAATAACTGAATGAGAGGAAATCGACGGTATGCGTCAGGATCTGCACATCATCTTCTTCCATCTGCAGATCAATGTTTTGCTCGCGGAAATAACGCTGCATATAGCCAGGGTAATTTCCGCGAACGTGCACATCCGCAAAGAAATCATTCCGGTGATCGGCATGCATGCAGGCGATGACGTCATCCGGGTTTGGCGTCAGCGGGTAAATGGGCAGGCTTAATACCATGCAGCCAAATTTCGCCTGTGGCATGATTTCCCGGCCAATCTTCGTAGCCAGTGCGCTAGCTACCAATTCGTGGTGCACTGCCTGATAGAGATCCTGTTGGCTCAGTGCATTCTTAGGCGTGAAAATACCGCCGCTCATCAGGGGATGATGCAGCACGGAGTTAATTTCATTGAAGGTCAGCCAGTATTTCACCTTGTGCTGATAACGTGTAAATACCGTGGTGACGTAGCGGGTATAAAAACCGATCATCGCTCGGTTGGCCCATCCGTTATATTCTTTGGTCAGATGCAGTGGTGTTTCGTAATGCGAAAGAGTGACTAACGGCTCAATGCCGTATTTATGGCACTCATCGAAAAGCGCATCATAAAAAGCTAGGCCAGCTTCATTTGGCGTTTGTTCATCGCCGTAGGGAAAGATCCGTGACCAGGCAATCGAGGTGCGAAAAACCTTAAAACCCATTTCCGCAAAGAGTTTAATGTCCTCTTTATAACGATGATAAAAATCGATCCCTGCAAGCTTTAGGTTATTGTCCGTCGGCTGCTCCGTCATCGGCCCCATTACCCCTTGCGGAGTGACATCCTGAATACTCGGGCCTTTGCCATCAATATTCCAGGCACCTTCACATTGATTGGCCGCAACCGCACCGCCCCACAAAAAATCACGTGGAAATGTCATTTTTTACTCCTGAAAAAGAAGGTTAGCGCTGTAACTGGCGCTGTACGTCAATAATTTCTGCAATCAGTTCACGGGCCAGCATTGAGGTCATGATGTGGTCCTGCGCGTGCACCAGCACCAGATTGACCTGCACTTTGCCGCAGCCTTCGTCCAGGCCGATCAGCATGGTCTGGACATCGTGGGCACGTTTCGACGCCTCAGTGGAAGCAGCAAGTTTTGCATCAACCAGCTCCCACTCACCGCGTTTGGCGGCACGCAGGGCTTCCATCGCATAGCTGCGCGATTCCCCGGCGTTTATAATCAACTCCATGACCGTTGATTCCATATCCATGTTTGTCTCCACTCAATAAAAGAAGGCGGAATGGACGGCTTATGCCGTGGCCATTTCCTGCTCACGTTCTTGCTCAAGAAGCTGCTTTTCATAAATTTTGAAGAAAGGCAGGTAGATGAAGATGTCGATAACAATCAGCGCGATAACCAGCAACGTATTGTTCATGACCCAGCCTGCACCCCACGCAGCGCCAACCGGTGCGGGCGTGGTCCAGGGAACCAGAGAGATGACTTTGGCAATCAGACCACTGGTGGTGGCAAACCAGGCAATGATTGCGTTCACCACCGGGGCGATGATGAAAGGAATAAATAGCACCGGATTCATCACCACCGGGCTACCAAAGATGACCGGTTCGTTGATGTTGAAGCAGACCGGTACCACCGACAGCTTGCCGATGGCCCGGAGGTGTACCGCTTTACTGCGCATGTAGAGGATAACCAGCGCCAGCGTGGCACCCGAACCACCGAGGTTGATAAAGAAGGCCCAAAACGCCTCCGCAAAGATATGTGGGATGGGCAACCCGTTGGCGAGCGCCGTCTGGTTAAGTCCAAGATTAATTAAGTAGAATGGTTGCAGGATGCCGCCGACAATCGCCCCGCCGTTGATGCCAGAGAACCACAAAACCTGGCAGAGTAAGACAGCAATCAGCACCGCTGGCAGAGAGTCCGCCGCAGAAATCAGCGGGGTAAAGCCGGTCATGATTATTTCAGGTAACAGCATGCCGAACTGGTGTTGTAACACCACGTTCAACGGGTAGATGGTGCAGATAATGACAATCGCCGGGATCAAAAGGTTGAATGAGTGGCGAATTTTATCCGGCACTTGTTCTGGCAGCTTGATACCAATGTTGTATAGCTTCAGAATGCGGACCAACTCAACACAGAAAATCCCCACCAGAATCGCGGTAAAAATCCCCGATCCGCCGAGGAAGGCCGCCGGCAGCGAACCCTCTTTGTAGGGAGAAGTGATCAGGAGGAAGGTCATCAGCGACAGCATGGCGCAAGAGAACGCATCCAGCTTGTACGTTTGTGCCAGGTTGTAAGCTATCCCTGCACTGATATAGCAAGCCATAATCCCCATCGTCATATGAAAGGGGGTCATGATTTCGTTGAAATACTGCAGGGAAACGGATAACCAAAGTTTGCCAATAAAGAAGGTGGTATCCGGTGCAAAAGGCGGAAACGCAAAAATAAGTAAAAAAGAACCCACGATCATAAAAGGCATCGCGCCAATAAAACCGTCGCGAACCGCCATAATATGACGCTGTGTTCCGGCAACGGCGGCAACGGGCGTAATTTTATTTTCGATAAAATTAAAAAATGCGTTCGACATGATATTACCCTGTAAAATTATTGCACTGGGTTAGTTTGAGAATCCTGAATCATCTTCAGAGCATCATTAAGGATTTTCTCACCTTTGAGCATGCCGTAATCCATATTGTTGATGATGGCTATCGGCTTTCCTTCACGTTGAGCAATCGCCTTAAACTCTTCGAATTTATATTTGATTTGCGGCCCCATTAGACAGCAATCAAAATGCGAGATGGTCGATTCAAACTCTTCCATCGCCACAGCAATAATTTCAGCCTCAATACCGTTGGCACTGGCAGCCTGTTTCATTTTATTCACCACAATGCTGGTTGACATACCGGCAGCGCAGCAGAGAAAAATTTTGTTCATTTTCAGCCCTCTTTATAAAAATAGTGTGTAACTCTGGCCCGGCATTTCATTCGGTCACGTACCATGGACTGGTGGCTATCGTTCACCTGGTCATTTCGTTCCTGGAATGAAATCTGCCAAAAAGTGTTCTTTTCATTTGACGGGTGCATGCTCTCAGTACTGGTCACAGGATTCCGTGACCCGAATCTCAAAAACAATCAAATCACTTACAAATCATTATGTTTATGTGATTAAAATCACTTAATTTTAAGTGTTAGGGTTGTTTTTATACAATAAAAGAATATAAATTCATTTATACAGACAAATAAGTAAGTGTTTATAAGTGATTAAAATTTAACAATAAGGAGTAATTCCTCCTTCCGTGGGAACGTACCCGGTCGGTCATGAAGCCGTGTACGCTAGCCACGTTTTCAGCTAACATGGCCTGGTTATCCTTACTCAGAAGATTGGTAAACGTAATGACGCAAGAAGAACGCTTGATCGAGTTAGAGGAATTAATAAAAAATCAGGGTAAAGTGACTCTCGATTACATCTGTCAGCAGTATAATATTTCATCGGATTCTGCACGCCGGGATTTAGTCAAACTGACACAACTTCCGCATATATTGCGTATTCGCGGTGGAGCTATTCTGGCAGAAAAGCGTGTCGAATTGCCTTATGTTCAGCGTGCACAATACAGTGCTGAAAAAATATTCCTTTCTGCCTGGGCGGCGAAATCCATTAATGAAAAAGAGATCCTGTTTATTGATGCCGGTACGACATCTGCCGCCCTCGCCCGCCAGCTTCCATCATCGGTTAGTGTCATTACCAACTCCATTGAAGTGTTGAGCGAGATCATTGGAAATAAAGGGATTAGTATTTCAGTACTGGGTGGTAATTTTGATGACTATTCTCACGCAATATTAGGTAATACTGTCTTAGAGCAAATTAAGCGTTATTATGCGGATAAAGCATTTATTGGCGTCAGTGCATTATCGGAAAGTGGCATCACCACAGATACAGAACTTGATGCACTGCAAAAAGTCGCCATGGCTAAACAGTCAAAAAAAGTGATTTGTATTGCAACCTTCGCCAAATTTAATCTACAACTGATGTATCAATCCTGCAGCTGGTCGGATATCGACCATATCATCACGGATAAAACACCACCAAAAAACATCCTCAAGCTGATCGAAGAGAACGATGTTGAATTGGTAGTAGTGGATACCAAAAGAATAGATACTGATGAGTAAGTAAGGCTAAGTTTTTGGTAATGATTCTGTTCGTTGCAGACGTCCGGGCTTATGAGACGGTGCGGTTCGGCGGAGGCATGATCCTACCCACGACATAGCGGACACGCTGTTAAGCGAGTAAATCGTTAAGAAGATGAACCATGATGCAAGCAAAATCTATGAAGAAGACATCCCGTAATCCATATACCCCGGAGTTTCACCAGCAGGCGCAGGCTGAGTGTATCGGCGTGGCCAAAGCCGCCAGGGAGCTCAGCCTGCACGATTATAAACTACGCCTGGTGCAGTTAATAACGTCAGCAGGGCTCCACCTTTGAGCGTGAGCAGCAGGCAACCGAAATCGCATGTCTTAGGCGGCAATTGTCTGTGATGAGTTATGGTTCTTTTATCTCCCCCTACTCCGCCATAAACATGCTTGACAACTTAATAGGGGGCACTCGCACTAATCCAATTCCTCATGGGTAGTTGCAACAACAATAATTCCCTTTATTTACTGAGTTTATTATCACTCTCAGTTGTGTTCAAATTTCCATTCACTTTCTCGTTCAGAAACGATTTAAGTTCAGACGTAAATTTGAGCGGGTTTTTGAACATCAAAAAGTGATCACCTTGTTCTGCTCGGGTAAAAATAAATAATCTGGAGTCTGGAATAACCGATTGCATCCAGCGCTGGCTTTCAATATATGGACTGTATTCACCGGTAAAGATTGCCGTTGGAATATCTATTTTGTGTTCAATAACATCCCGCCAGTCATTGGTCAGATGATCAAAGAGTACCCGTTCGAGATCCTGCGGTTTGTTACGAGTTACTTGACGGGAAAAATTCTCAGAACTCGCAAACCATGGAGAGTCCATTAACTGAACCCGTTCGAATGCATTCAGGTCGGAAACAAGCTTATTCGGTGTTTTAATACCACGGAATGCTTCGATCATTGCTTCGGGTGAAGTCACACTTCCGCCAGCTTGCAGGCGTTCCTGCTCTGTCCAGTTTTGATGGCTGTAGATAGAGGGGGGCTCATCCACAAATGCAATTCGTTCTAGGTCAGAAGTCCCAAATAAATCGATATAACTCCACAGAACAGATGCCCCCATGGACCATCCACTAAAACTGGCTTTAGTAATACCTGCATGCTGCGTCATTTCCCGGAGATCCATGGCAAAACGAGATATACGACTTCCGTAGGATGCGGATTCAGATAGCCCCTGATTTCTGGGATCCAGTACATAAACATGAAAGTCCTGGCTTAAAAGGTACATCACATAGATATACTCTGCCCCGTTAGCTGCCCAACCAGGAACAAATACCAGAGGCTTCCCTTTCCCTGCTTCCCAGTACCGAAGTTTGACCCCATCACTTGTGGTAAAGGTATTTAACTGTAAGCCCTTAAAATCGGACAGCCTGGATGGCATACCGCTCAGGCGGAGCAGAAAAAACAAAATCCCGACCAATAACATCAACGGCAGAAGCGGCAAATACGGCATGAGTTGAAATGGTCATAAGAAGAGTGAAAACCCATTTAACAACATACTTTTTAAAATTTTTCACGACAATGTCCGGATAAATTGTATGTGCAGATGAACCCGTCTGAAACGGTTTAGTAATCGAACGGGCTCCAATAAAATTATCCGACCAAGGGGGAGCCGGATAATTGTTCAGAATATTCAGGCTTTCACCCAGGCAGGAGCGACTACCGGCCCCTGACCCAGGAAATAGCCAAACTGGATATTCATAGTGCCAAGAGGCTCAAGGTAACGGCTGTTCTTGAGAAGGCCCGCATTTACCGGCTCCAGATTCACAGATGTGGCCAGTTCAGCTACCCGCTCACGAGCCTGGTCATTATTCCCGGCAATAAATACCTGTAATTTGTTGCTCTGACGTGATTCTTCAGGGAGCAGTTGAGCAAAAAGCGTATTGAACGCTTTTACAACGTTAGCCTTCGGAACCAGTTTCTGAATTTCTTCTGCCGCTGAGGTCTCATGACCAATAACCAGTTCACTGAAATCAGCACTGACCGGATTAGAAATATCGACCAGCACTTTGCCTTCCAGATCACCAGCGGCTGAAAATACGTCTGTTGCTGCAAGGTAAGGGGTGGCAAGAATAATAATGTCTGCAACGGAGATAGCAGCGGCAATCCCTCCCCCCTGAACTGAATCACCTATTTTGTGAGCCAATTCAGCGGCTTTAGCCGGGTTCCGATGCCCTATAAACACGTCATGCTTACCAGAAAAAAGAGCAGCAAGTCCTGCCCCCATATTGCCTGTACCAATTACGCTAATTTTCATGTTTCGTTCCTCTAGATGATTAACGAAACCAGTCTATTATTGCGTCATAGCATGATAAATTGCTTTAATGTTTGAACATTATAACCGGATTGTTTCCAATGGATCGATTGACCAGCATGGCCATCTATGTCAAAGCGGTGGAGCTGGGTTCCTTTTCAGCCGCAGCGGATGCAATGAATCTGTCCGCACAACTTGTGGGTAAGCATGTCGCAGCACTTGAGCACCATCTTGGTGTACGATTAATAAGTAGAACAACCCGGCAACATAGCCTGACTGAGGCGGGCCATCATTTTTATGAGCGTGCAAAAATTATTCTTGCGGAGGTAGAAATTGCCGAATCGTTTGCCGAGGAAGTGAGGGTTGTTCCGCGTGGCAGACTTAAAATCAATGCCCCCGTGACATTCGGCATCAATGCGCTTGCTCCTCTTCTGCCGCTATTTCTTAAAGAACATCCTGAAATATCGGTAGAAATGACGCTAACTAACCGTAAAGTGGACCTGATTGACGAAGGATACGATGCCGTTTTCCGTGTCGGCGCGCTGGCGGACAGTGCTTTGATGGCAAAATCCCTTGCCCCTTACCAGTTGCTTCTTTGCGCAGCACCTGATTATCTGAAAAAAACACTGTTACTGAAAAAACCAGAAGACTTATTGCAGCATGAATGTTTGATCTTCACTCATACCACCCTCAGGACACAGTGGGAATTTGATGGTCCGGAAGGCCATGTTTCACTGCCCGTTTCCGGGCGTCTGCTTCTGGACAGTGGCGAGGCGCTGATCAGCGCAGCCTTGTCTGGTTTTGGTATTGCAATGCAACCAACAGAACTGGTGTGGCCGCACATTGTGGCAGGCAGACTCGTACATGTATTACCCGAGTACAGCGTACCCTCAAGACCTTTGCATGTAATGTATGCCCCGGACAGAAGGCTGACACCAAAGCTTCGCAGCTTTCTTGATTTTTCGACCCGTCACTTCGGCACTGGCCAGGGGAAATCACTCCCGGCTACCCGCCGTGTGTTGTAGTGGAATTCCTGTATGCCAGCACCTTTCACCACTGATTCTCTCCGGGCCATTGTCCATTTTGTTGCCGTGGCGGATGCACACAGTTTTACAGAAGCAGCCGAGCAACTGGGAATGACCCGCTCAGCAATCGGTAAGAGTATTGTCCGGCTGGAAGAACGACTGGGCACGAAGCTTTTCCACTGACCCTGACCCAAAATCCTGCTCCATTCAGAAACAGAATTCCGGCATGATAAATCCCCCCCTGAGCGGAGGTGGT
>NZ_QSNX01000037.1:0-17691 GCF_009498575.1 Rahnella sp. RcJ3 | reverse complement strand
CCGCACAGCGCCGACAACCGCAGCCGCAGGGTCTGTATCCGAATCACGTCTGGGGCATGGATTTTGTCTCTGATGCGCTGTTTGACGGGCGACGACTGCGCCTGCTGACGGTTATCGACCTGTACACCCGCGAATGCCTGGGGCTCTGCGTGGGGCAGAATTTGCGTTCAACAGAAGTGGCAGAAATGCTGAACAGCATAGCGCTCAGACGTCCTTTACCTCAGTTGCTGAAAACCGATAATGGTTCTGGATTTGCAGGGAAAATGCTGGACAGGTGGGTATATGAACGAGGGATCAGGATCGACTTCTCACGCCCGGGAACACCGACGGATAATGCGCCGGTGGAGTCCTTCAACGGCAGGTTACGGCAGGAATGTCTGAACGAGAACGGGTTCATGTCTCTGGAGGATGCACGGTACAAAATCGAGGCCTGGCGCATACACTATAACCAGAGTCGTCCCCATTCTGCACTGGGCTGGATGACGCCCTCCGAATTTGCCGAAAAATCTGCCGGTTGCCAGAATATGCAGCCAGAATGAAGCCGGTTATTCCTGATTATGAATGGATCACATACGGGGTCAGGGTCAAAATCAACTCCATCACTTATAGTTACAGACTTGAAACTGGGTGCAAATCAGCGAGGTGGTGTTGGCGTATGGCTTGAATCCGGTACGATGGCTTTTTTTCGGAATTTAAAAATAACGCCAGCATCCTGAATCAGGTAAAGGTAATCAATTAACTCAAAAAATATGCAGGTCGACTCGCCATTTGAAGTAAATTATCCTGTCCACAATCGCACCACTTGACAATACCGAAACGATACTTCATCGTTTCGGTATCTTACATCATTTTATTGTAGATTAGAATTTGGTGGAGCACCGATGTCCAGAAGCAAATCAGAAAGTGTACGAAATGCCTTTTTGTCCGCAGCAAGAGACGTATTCCTTGAGGTCGGATTTGAGCAATCCACCATGGATCAAATAGCATCAAGATCAGGCAGTGCAAAATCTACTTTGTATCGATATTTTGATTCAAAGGAGTCGTTGTTTTCCGCACTGATAATCAAAGCATCACAAGGAAATGACAATGAAATCATCAATTTCTTGTACTGTACTGGAGATGGTCCACAGCCGATTAGTTCATCAGAAAGTGCTGTAGACTCACTTCTTTTCCCAAACCATGAAGAAAATTGTAAAGACGCTCTGACAAAATTTGGACACTACATTCTTTCTAGTTTTCATACACCACGCGCTCTTGCAGCCAGACGTATGATGATTACGGCGTCCGCAAATCCAGACTTAGGTCAATTGTTTTATGAGCAAGGTCCAAACAAAGCCATACAGCATCTAGGACTATACTTTAAACCACTCATTGAACGAGGCTATTTATACGAAGCGGATCCTCATGTTGTTGCTTGTCATTATTTCGGCTTGCTTGAATCTGAGATAAATGAAGCAGGCTTATATAATGTAATAATACAACTCAGTGAACAGCAAATTACAGATATTGTTTCACGCGCAGTTGAAGTTTTCATACGTGCTTATGTTTATAAATCATCTGATTGAGGTTTCATAGCCCCCCTTCCCAGGCCTATAGCAAACCTAGTAATAGAATCCCCTCACTCAATATTTTTTATTTTCAGTGAATTTTATTTAAAAAACCATTAAATAATGAGTAAAACGCGGTGCATTTTAAATGCCAATAAACGGTCCCGATGTTCTTCTTCTTATAGACACACAGTTCCTAACCAGGAATAACTGAATGCATCCACTCTTAGCTTGGAACATTATGAGTATACTCTCCAGTAAAAATAGCGGTTGGCACATCGTTTTTAAGAGAGATAACTGCACGTTAGTCATTTTTTGTATGACCTGAAAATACTATCGAGGTTATTCCATAACTGATATTTTATCGCTCATGATATGAATTTCCATGAGCGATAGATCATTTAGCGCATTAGAAACGGTAAATATAACCAATACTTACCGATGTCTGACTTGAGTTGTCAACTAATGGACTATCTTTAATACCACTCCCAAACCGGGTGGCACTTGCATCAAGGAACAGCGTATGCTGGCGAGCCATGGTATAATCCATACGAATTCCCACCTCCATATTGGTGGTAGAATTCCCCTCATAAAAACTGCGATCTACCCGCACCTCTGATCTTTTTACGCCATAGTAATAATCAACAAATTTGCTATCAACCCATTCTACGGCGAACCTTGGCGTTAAACCGAAAGTCCCGGATGCAAACCGTTTTTCTGCCTGTAATTTTGCTCGAGATCCTTTACTATACCCGGACACTTCACCGAGAATTTCCGCCGAAAGATCGACAATCCCAGTTTTCCACATCATTGCTCCCCCGGCCCATACACCGCCCTTGCGGTCATCCATACCGGTAAGAAATGGAGAGTCATCCGCATCATAACCATCCCCGGCATATTTGGCTCGCAGGCTCAGTGTAAATGACTCGTTAGAGAGAAATTTAAGATCTACTTTAGGAATAGAAGTACTAATCCATCTGTTTTCATACGAAAACAAAGGTAAAGGGAGTACATCAACATCAATATCGCGATATGGTTTTTGAATGGCTGCAACACCGGCACCCAAACCCCACTTCGAGGTTTCATTACTGCTAATAGTTGATGTTTCTGCTATTGCAGCGGGTATCCAGAAAGTTGAAATCATAAGAGAAGCCAAAACATTAGGCACAGAACAGCCAACCAACTTACTAGAGTGAGAGCGATGCTTCATTGCATAGTCCTTTTTAACGTGGGGGATACACATCCAAGAGCCATCAATCAGGGATCGAAGCTCATAAGTCTGGAGAAACACATTCATCATCAGTGACATAATGACCAGCCAATATATGTGGCCTTAACCAAGGTGGTACTTTACTGTGTTGGCTTCATACACTTCTGATTCTGCTAATCTGCTGATCTGCTGATCTGCTGATCTGCTGATTTAACTATCTAAAACGTCCTAAGGAGCTCATATTGGGCTGATACTCGGTGATCTTCCCAACAACATTTTCTTCACAATCGAAGTCAATCCTCACTAAGGATTTGCTGCAAAACATCTAGGTTGCAGTTTTATCCATTGATGATCTGAGCAATACTAGACTGAGTAAAAAACATTTAAATACATATAGTTGTATTTTTTACTGCGCCCACCGCACCGCACCGCACCGCACCGCTATAACCATTAAAACAGCTTCAAACGGCCAACATACTGATGTTTGCGTACAGTATAAAAACGATCCGACAATAACGAAACGATACCGTTTCGTTTCAGTTGTGTCAATCCATAACGATACGAATTCGGTTAACCCCTATCTCCGAGTAACTATGGGGTTACAGTAAACTGATTCAGCATGATGCCGATGGATGGATGCCTCTGTTTAAAAATGCTTTTACATGGTGCTGGAATGTTACGGTTGAAATGAATTGGGATTTATTTACTGCATCCAGAGGATACTATTAGAACTATATTTATTTGCACGTTTCCGCTGTCAGCTAGAAGTTAATTTCATCAGTAGTTATTTTTCATAGAACAAAAACATCCGCACCTTAATTATTCTTTAAAGAGCATAAGGAACATTACCCTTAAAAAGATAAAGAACTATTTTTACCATGATGCGATAAATAAACCAATATAATAATTACAATATAAACTTCAAATTTATATTTTTACCCTAAGGAACATTCTCTGTAATTTTTGAAAATTTAAACACTCAACAAAAAATCAATAAAAAAATTTCCTTTAATGTTTTTATTTCGAACAATTAAAATCACAAAGTTATTAAGTGCAGACATAAAAGAGTTATGCATTTAATTAGTAAAAGGAAATAATACATGAAGAAAAAATAATATCGCGTAAAACCATAGTGTACTCGAAGCCACTCTAATAGGTCATGAATATAAATTAACACAACGACTACTTGCTAAATATCTAAATATCCCGACACCAATAATAAGACCTGAATCCTGATTCTGATCTTAATCGTTGGGGATTGTCTCCGGCAGTGATCAGCAATTGCGAAGCGCTTTAGTATCCAATAGAATTACGTTTAATCAGTTCAAGTGCCAGCTCATCGACAATTGCCACAATCATGACATCCAGATCAGCGATTTCGTCATGTAACTCGAGATAGCGTCGTGCAAGGGACTTTAATGAAATGCGATAAACATTTGTAACATTGCGGTATTCACTGGCATCAGGCCTGCAGGATCCCAAAGTCCTGATGAGCTGCATGCGCGTCATATTTCTGAGCTGTTCACGTAATTCATCTGGGGCAGAGATAATATTGGAATGGATAATCTGGAGAGTGACTCTGCGGGCTGCTATCGCTGTTTTGCGGCAAGTTTTTAACACCCGCAGAGATTCAATCATGCCATTGCGCGTTTTGGGGGTAACAGTCCTTATACCAGAGAATTCTGCATGAGCAGCACACTCAGCATCAATCGTGTCACTTTTACCTCGTTTGCGTCGCTCCATCCGATCTGGCGCAGTCACTTCAAGGACTTCTACCCAGCATTCTGAAAATAGCGAAGCAGCCCGGAACCATAGGTACCTGTACACTCCACGCCAATTTGCTTTAATGCGCCAAACGAGGTCATCCATGCCAGCATCTGCCCGTAACCTTGTTGTGTTGTGGAGAAATACTGGGTCCCCAGAACTTTATTGTTCTGATCGACGACAGCGGCAACGTGCAGATCTTTATGTGTATCCACGCCACCCACAACGGCGGCTTCGGTAACTTTATCAGCCATGACAGAGCTCCTGTGAGGAAACAGAGTTGAATCTCCAGACAGATAACCCGGACAGGACACAAAAGGTCGATCGCTGTGTGAGTCAGGATGCGGGAAGGTCTTCACTGCATCAGTAATCACACCAATCTGGTTTAACGGCAAACTGAGTGATGATAAAAACTGACACCGGCATTATTACTTTCGCTATGGAATACAACTGGGCCTGTTGGCCGCTATTTATTGACCGCCAGTCGTAGTGCCCGGCTAGTCTGGGCACCCTCCGGTTTGTCCGAGAAGGCCCAACTCACTATTTTTCTTGAACATAAGTCCATGACAATAGCCAGATATAACCAGCCCTGAGCTGTGTCAAGATAGGTGGTATCACCTGACCACCAGATATTCAATGTCTCTGGATTAAACTGTCGATTCAACAGATTCGCCGCAATTACACCCGGTTTACCACCACGTGGATAGCGATGACATCCGGCACGCTTCGCAATCAGCATCAGGGTCTTCATTTTCTGACGGACACGGTATCGGCCAACGTTAACGTAGGCGCCGACTGCCATACGTCGCATCAATTTAAGCATGGAGATGCTTAGCCGCCGCATGAAGCATCAGTACATTTGCTCTGAGAGCTGGCCGCCTGCTCCGGGCGTAAAATACACTGCGCGTGAGCGACAGGCATCAACATACTTGCTGGATGTTTGCCCCAGCCTTCTTCAGCTTCACCGCGACTTTTTGTCGTTGTTCATTTCCATGACGAAGAAGGCTGAAGATTTTTTAACAGGTCATTGTCGCTTTGCAACTGACGTACCTGCTTTTCAAGTATCTGTATTCGTCGTTGTTCAGTCGTAATCGCGGTGACGATGGGAGTATCGCCCCTGACTTCTCTGCGATATTGGCGTAACCAGCGTTGTAATATTGAGGGCCAATATTCATCGTTTCAGCAGCCTGAGTTACCGGGTACTTGTGCTGAAGAACCAAGTTGGCACATTCCTGCTTGAACTCATGGATAAACGTTTTTCTTTGCATTCTCACCTCGTTAGCATTGCTCATTATATCTCTAACAAAGTGTCCGGTTTGATTAGACCATTACACCATATTCCTGTTAGGTTCCCTGTGGGAAATAAGCACAAAACTGACTCTTCATCCTCCTATAAGAAGAAAATGGTCTGGTCGGGAGGGTTTTGTAGGAACCGGTGTGGAAAAAGGGGATTATCCCGTGCCTGGCGCATTATTCGCTCCGGGTCAAATCCACCGACCACACGTGCTTGACAGTAAGAATAGACTTCTATACCCTCCGCGTCAGACATTTCAGACTCACTGAATTGCGTAAGCGTTAACGTCAACCAACGCATGACTTACGATCGTATCAACGCATCGTATTTACAGGGTTGACTTAATATGTCTGTTATATCAGATAAAACACCGCACGTTAAAAAGTCCCTATTTTCACTGACCTTCATCGGTATCCTGCTTATTGCCTCTAACCTGAGAGCACCAATAACTGCCCTGGGGCCGGTTATTCATCAAATCGCGGCTTCGTTTAATCTATCGTGTACCTATACGGGTTTACTTAACGCATTGCCTTTACTCATTTTTGGCCTTGCTTCTCCTTTTGCACCCGTACTCACCCGCAGAATAGGCCTTGAGAGCTCGCTCTTAGCCGCACTTGTCTTAATTACCGTAGGATGTCTTGTGCGTTCATCTCTGGGAGTCTTTGGGTTGTGGACAGGGACATTCATTATCGGCCTGGGGATAGCTGTTGCGAACGTCCTGGTTGTGCCGTTAATAAAACGGGACTACCCAGTTCATGCCGCGCGCTGCATAGGGTTTTATGCAGCCACCATGGCTCTGACAGCAGCTTTATCAAGCGGCATGGCTTCCCCACTGTCAGCACTCAGTAGCGCGACATGGAGAGTGTCAATGGGTATCTGGGTTATACCTGCAGCCTTTGCTCTTATCGTGTGGATAAAAGTATGTGCCAGAATGGATAATGAGGTGGGTTCAACCAAGAAACCTGTTATCCAGGGCGCAAGCTCCGTCTGGAAAAGCGGCGTGGCCTGGCAGGTTTCAATGTTTATGGCTCTGCAGACGATGGTCTTTTACACGCTTATTGACTGGTATCCTTCAATGGCGAATACACATGGCGTCAGCTCATCTGTGGCAGGTTTCCATTTGTTCATCTATCAGGCCGTTGCCGTCTTAGCCAATCTGTCCACTGCCGTATTCATTGCCCGTCTGAGGGATCAACGGTTGCTGGGGCTGATATGCTCATTATTCATTACCTCAGGCGTTGCTGGCCTGCTGCTGATGCCAGCCGTATCAGTACTCTGGCTCATCCTTGCAGGCATCGGTGCGGGTATGTCCATGGTCACCTGTCTCACCCTCTTTGGGCTCAGAGCCCGTGAGCATCACCAGGCGGGGCAGCTGTCGGGGAAGGCGCAGTGCATCGGCTATCTGATTGGTGCTCTGGGCCCCTGTCTGGCTGGCATATTACATGGCTATACCCACACCTGGAATTCAACCCTTCTCTGTCTGCTCCTTGTTTCATTCGCCCAGGCTTATTTTGCATGGCATGCGGGCAGGAACAGATTGGTTTAGAGGATATGTGCCCGGCTTGAATCGGGCACATTTTGGGCCATTAACACAGTTTTTACTGAAGTACAACGAGGAAAAAAATGTCTTTGAGCCCTCTATCCTACTAGAGTTCATTGCATGTCTAACGCCTGCCTGCATGCCAGACAGTAACGGCATAGACGACCAGACCGGTAACACCCAACACAACGCCAACATAGGCCGTTGATATCCAACCAAAGCCTGAAGACACCGCCAGACCTCCCAGCCAGGCGCCCATCGCATTGGCAATGTTCAGGGCGGAATGGTTCATCGCGGCGGCCAGCGTTTGCGAATCATTGGCAACATCCATCAGGCGTATTTGTAATGACGGCAGTAAAACAGATGACGTTCCAATCAGGAATATGGCAATCATCCCTGACGCAACATGCGTGGCCAGCAGAGGGAAAGCTGCCATAATTAGAATGTTCCATAGCAACGTCCAGCCTATTACCTTAAGTACCGCCTTCTCCGCCAGGCGTCCGCCAACCAGATTGCCGAATATCATGCCCAGACCAAAGGCTGCCATGGCCCATGGGATCAATCCCTCAGGCATCCCAGCCACGTTGATCAGCGTTGGCGCGATATAGCTAAAGACCGCAAACATTCCGCCAAATCCAATGGCTCCCACTAGCAATGTCAGCAGAACCTGGCTGTTCTTCAGGGCTTCCAGTTCACGTAAAGGATGGGCATTACTTTCGTTCGCCGTCATCGGGACAAAGCGCAGTATCAGTACACAGGTCAGCAAGCCGATGGCGCCCACGAAACCGAACACCACGTGCCAGTTAAACACCTGCCCTATCCAGGATCCCAGCGGTACGCCCACCAACGTGGCAATAGTCAGTCCGAGCATTAAAGCGCTCAACGCCCTGCCACGTTTTTCTGGCGTTACCAGCGAGGCCGCAACCAGAGAAGCCACACCGAAGAAGGCACCGTGCGGTAATCCTGTCAGGAAACGGGCACCAATCAATTGATAGTAACTGCCCGAAAATGCACTGACGATGTTGCCAATGAAAAACACCGCCATCAAGCAGAGTAGAAGTTTTTTTCGCGCCATGCGGGCCGCCAGAACCGCAATCACTGGTGCACCGACTACCACGCCCAGCGCATAACTGGCGATTGCGTTACCGGCCTGCGGTTCAGAGATATTAAGTGACTCTGCAACCCCGGGCAGAAGCCCCATGATAATGAACTCACCCGTACCGATGCCAAACCCGCCCAGTGCCAAAGCAAAAATGGCCCAACGTGCTGCGTCGGAACCTAAGACATTGTTCGTCTGATTATGCAAAATCATACCTCTTAAAGAGTGTCTCTCTTTTAGCGTTGAAATGCCTGACTGGGTATAAATCACCCGAATAAGATGAATGCCCTCCCCTATTTGAGGTTCATCACATTTTTGCAAAAGTCAGCACAATTATAAAGTAATCGATTACTTTTTGTCGTAGCTTTGTAATCGATTACTTTTAATCATCCGGAGACCTTATGTTTACTCGAATACTGGCCAGTTCATTGCTGTTTACTTCCGTCGCGCTCACCTCCTGCCCTGTCGCGGCGGCTGAGGTTGATAATGAAATTGCTTTGCAAATGTACACCCTGCGCAACGTGGGTTCGGCGGATAAACAGTTCGCCATGGCGCACGAAGCGGGTTTCAAAAATGTCGAAATTGTCGGCACACACGACCTGAGCGCGAAGCAAATGCAGGCGCTGCTGGCAAAAAATCAGTTAAAGGTGACCTCCGCGCACGTTCAACTGTCCGCCCTTGAGAACTCCTACGCTCAAACCCTTGCTTTCAACAAAGCGGTGGGCAATAAAACCCTCATCGTGCCGTGGATTGAAGCGGAAGACCGCCCGACAAACAGTCAGGGATGGATTGATTATGCCAAACGACTAGATGGGCTCGGTGCAACATTGCGCAAGGACGGCATGCAGTTGGGCTATCACAACCACAACTTTGAGATGAAGAAATACGATGGTGTGACGGCGCTTGAAATCATCATGAACCACACCCAACCCAATAATCTGAAGCTGGAAATGGATGCCGCCTGGGTGTCTCGTGGAGGTCAGGATCCGGTGCGTTTTCTGAAGGAATATCCCAGCAGGATTTATGCCATCCATGCCAAGGATAACGCCGCAATTGGTATCCGCGATGATGAAATGAACTTTGCACCCTTAGGCGAAGGGTTACTGGACTGGCAGACCATTCTGCCGGCGGCGAAAGCCAGCGGCGTGAAATTGTTCATTATCGAGCACGACAAACCGAACGATCCGTGGAGCATTATAACCACGTCTCTGCACAACTTACGGGCGGCACTCAGTCACTGATGACTGACTTATGCGCTGGCGCGTTCAGTTAAGTGCCAGCTCATCATTATCCGCTGCGTGGGTGAATCAGGATGTTCAATTTTATGTAGTAACAGGCTGAACGCCTTACGGCCAATGTCCTTTGACGGCTGCACGATGGTGGTCAGCGGTGGTGAAACCATTTCGGCCAGTTCGCTGCCATCAAAACCGGCCACCGCGATATCTTCAGGCACCCGTAACCCCGCCTGCTGAATGGCTGACATCGCGCCTGCCGCCAGAGTGTCAGATACGGCAAATACCGCATCTGGACGCTCTTCTGCGGCCAGCAATTTTTCCATTGCCAGCTTGCCAGCGCTAAAACTCAGTTCGCTTGCATAGGTTATCGCCTGCCAGGCCTGTTTGCTACTTTCCAGCTGACGGGTATAGCCTTTCTGCCGCAGCTGCGCATACTTATAACTGAGATCGTGATTGATCAGCGCAATGCGCTGGCGACCTTTACCGCTCAGATAACGAACCACTTCCTGCGACGCGTCAGCATCATCGATGCCAACGCAGGAAATCTCGCCCGCATCTGCATACTCGGCGCACTGTACCCATGGGGTCTTGCCAATTAAGTGAGTAAGTTCGGGAAGTTTACTGAAGGCGTCCATGGTGATAATGCCATCTACCATTTTTCCCGCCAGCAGTTGGAGGCTTGAGCGTGAACGTTCAATATTGGAGCCGGAGTTGCACAGCAAAATGCGGTAGCCATTTTTTTCGGCCTGCTCTTCAATGCCTTTCACCACATCGGCGCAGAACGGGTTGGATATGTCTGAGACCAGTACCAGAATCATTGAGCTGCGTGAAGTGCGTAACTGTCGCGCCAGCAGGTTGGGCTGGTAATTGCTTTGTTTGATCGCCTCGAGCACTTTCTCGCGATTTTTGTCTTTAACGCTGTCGCTGTTGTTTAACACCCGCGAGACCGTCGCGACAGAAACGCCCGCTAAACGGGCGATTTTTTGGATGGACATGGTAGCAACTCTTGCTCAGTCAGATGACACGCAGGTTACCATAAATCTGTCTGCACAATAAGTTAGCCCGGCCGGCGTCTGCCGACCGAGCCAGGCTTCAGTCGCTGACGCGCACCCATCGCTGCTGCTGATGGCTTTTCAGGATCGCATCGACAATCGCCATCACCTGCGCGCCGTCGCGGAAGGTGGCAAACGACAATCCTGGCGAGGCCGGTTTGCCCTGCTCCACCGCCTGATAGAACTGCTGCATCATATTACGGAAAGCATCTGGCCATCCCTCAATGTGCCCGCCGGGAAAACGTGCCCGTGCTGCCACATCCGGATTCATCAGCGAAGGATCGTCGGACAACAGCTGATTGGCCTTGTGACGATGCCCAAGCCAAAGCTGCTGCGGTATTTCCTGATCCCAAGCTAATGAACTCAGGCTGCCGTTCACCTCGAGACTAAGACGGTTTTTGCGCCCGGCTGAAACCTGCGAAACGCTAAAGCTGCCTTTGCTGCCATCATCGAAGCGGAACAGCACAAAGCCCATATCTTCCGTGGTCACATCGCGTGATTCGTACTGCATTTCTTCTTGCTGCGCCCCAAAGGTTGCCGACGTATTCAGGCTGGCTTTACGCGTGGGCCAGACGATCGACAAATCGGCCATCACCTCGACGATTTTCCGGCCGGTGACGAACTGAATGGTGTCGCACCAGTGCGAGCCGATATCCGCCACGGCGCGGGAAGCGCCTCCTTTTCCGGCATCAACGCGCCAGTTGTAATCAGTCTCTTCCAGCATCCAGTCCTGCAGATAGCTACCCTGCGCCGAGAACAACCGGCCCAGTTGCTGGTAACGCATCATGCTGGCGGCCTGCTGTACCATGGCGAACTGGCGATAAACAAAGCTGACGCCATGAACCACCCCCGCTTTTTCGGCAAGTTCGACCAGCTCACGGGCTTCCTCCATCGTCATGCACAGCGGCTTCTCAGAAAAGACATGCTTGCCGGCGCGCAGGATCTGCCGGTTAATTTCTGCGTGCAGATGGTTTGGCGTACAGTTGTGCACTGCATCCAACCCTTCATGTTGTAAAAATGCCGCGACGTCGCTGTATGCGTGAGGCACGTTGAGCTCAGCAGCGCGCGTTTCTGCTGCCGTCTGAGTGGAATCACAAATCGCAACGACCTGAATATTGCCAAGGCGACGCAAGGCTTCAATATGCGCCGGACCAATAAATCCGGTGCCAATAATGCCGACATTGATCATCCTAAGCTCCCCTGTCCAGACCAAGCTGCGCGTGTACGCTGGCGTGGTCGCCGTCCTGAGCGGCAAAGTCATCAAACGCGCGATCGGCCACCGGAATAATGTGACGCTGGATAAATTCGGCCCCTTCGCGCGCGCCTGTTTCGCTGTCTTTTAAGCAGCATTCCCACTCCAGTACTGCCCAGCCGCCGTAATCGTACTGTGCCAGCTTACTGAAGATACCTTTGAAATCGATCTGACCATCGCCCGGTGACCGGAAACGTCCGGCGCGATCAAGCCAGCGCTGATAACCGCCATACACGCCGCTGCGACCGTTTGGCAGATATTCCGCGTCCTTGACGTGGAAGGCCTTGATGCGTGAGTGGTAGATATCGATAAACTGCAGATAATCCATGTGCTGCAGATGCAGATGGCTGGGATCAAACAGGATATTGCAGCGCGGATGATTATTCACCTGCGCCAGAAAACGTTCAAAAGTCACGCCATCATGCAGGTCTTCGCCTGGATGAATTTCGTAGCAGACATCCACGCCGTGACTATCGAATTCATCCAGCACCGGCTGCCAGCGGCGCGCCAGTTCCTCAAACGCTTCCTCCAGCAGCGCAGGATTATGCGGTGGCCACGGATAGAGATACGGCCAGGCCAGTGAACCTGAGAAGGTCGCATGGGCACTGAGCCCCAGCTTCGCCGAAGCCGCGGCGGCCAGCTTTACGGTGTTAATCGCCCAGGCGGTACGTTTTGCATTGTCACCACGCACCTGTGCCGGGGCAAAGCTGTCAAACGCCAGGTCGTGCGCCGGATGCACCGCGATCAGCTGGCCTTCAAGATGGGTGGACAGTTCACTCACCACCAGACCGTAGCTGGCCAGCACCCCTGTCACCTCATCGCAATAGGTCTGGCTGGTTGCAGCGCGTTCAAGGTCGAAAATCAACGGGTGGTTACAGGGTATCTGCAGCGCCTTATAGCCCAGCGCGGATGCCCATTGTGCCAGCCCGTCCAGCGTATTAAAGGGCGTCTGTTGCCCGATAAACTGCGACAGAAAAATCCCGGGTCCTTTTAACGTTTTCACGTTTACCTCCAGTTAATTAAGCCGCTTCATCCCGATATTTAAAGGTGAAGAGGAAAAGTAAAGCGATCGCCGCCGCCGCAACGGCGGGGATCCACCAGAAAATTGCCCAGTTCTGCGCGGTGCCGTGGCCGGCAACCAGACTGTTGTAAAGCACACCTGAGATTTGCGAGCCCAGCAGCATGCCAATGCCATAGGTGAACATCACGATCATGCTCTGCGCCTGGCCTTTGACCTTGTCGCCGGCAATGCGATCGGTATAGATAAAGCCCACGACAAAGAAGAAGTCATAGCAGACACCGTGCAGCAAAATGCCGAGGTAGATCAGCGCGCGGCCTTCGTCGCCCATACCCAACGCAAACAGCGCGTAACGGATAAACCAGGCGCACATCCCGGCCAGCAGCATGTATTTGACGCCAAGGCGGCGGAACAACAGCGGGATCACCAGCATAAAGAAGATTTCGGACATCTGGCCAAACGACATCACGGTACTGACGTTCTCAACGCCCGCATCCGCAAGCCATGAGGCGGTGTAGGCGTAATAGGTGCCAAGTGGAATCGAAATCAGCGTGGCGCACAGCGAAAAGATAAAGAAGTGGCGAATTTTTAGCAGCGCGAAGGCATCGGCGCAGAACAGATCGCGTAGCTGAAATGGCAGACCTTTCGCCGGCGCCGGGGTATGCGGCAGCGTCAGGCTGTAAATCGCCAGTGCCACCGAGCAGACCGCCGCCAGAGAGAAGATGGTGGTGCTGGACGAAATGCCGGTGACGCCAATAAAGATGCCCGCCACAATCCAGCCGATGGTGCCGAACACCCGCACCACCGGGAAACTTTTGTCACTGCTGGCCAAGCTGTGAAACGCGATGTTGTTCGACAGCGCCAGCGTGGGCATAAAGCACAGGGTGTAGCCGAACAGCAGCGCAATCAGCAGTGCGCCATTCTCAGCCTCCAGTGCAGCAGGAACGAACCACAGGATCACCCCACCCAGCAGATTCATCACCGCCATCACTTTTTGTGACGGAAAGAAACGATCGACCAGCATTCCCAGCACGAAAGGAGACAGAATCGAAGCAATGGGCCCCGCTGAAAACGCATCGCCGATCAGCAGCGACATATTGTGCTGAGTCATCACCAGCCCGAGCGTGACCGACCAGCTGCCCCAAATAAAGAATTGCATAAACATCATCAGCGACAGCCGGGGAACCAAAAGCCGGTGCTGCGGAATGACGACGTCAAAACGTTGTGAAGTAGGCATAGGTAAACTTTCTCCAAAGAAAGTAATCGATTACATTTTATCAAAGCAAAATGTAATCGATTACAAAATAACTAACTTTTAGATTGATCACAATTTTGAAGATCCATGTCAGTGCAGTTTCCGCCAAATCCATACAAACGGTGCTTTAGGGAGAGATTACTTAGAATATAAATAGCGGTTCGCGGCCATGAACTTACACAAAATTATCTTTTAATATGTGCGTAGCGGTAGTCGACTAAGAGTAACCGACTGCCCATTTGGTTGATTATATTAATTAAATGTTGACACTCGCATCCCCTCAATTTCTGCGTCCAGAGGCAGTGCAGTTGTTGCGAAGGAGGTTCTCACATGTCGGCCACGCTCTCCGAGTACGGCCGTTAGTAATACTGCTCCCCCGTCAGCAACCTTTTAGTTAACCCAGAAAGATGCACTTGATACGATCAAGAACCGCACGCTGAGAAATTGCTTCACTGCATCAACCGTCCCGTCAGTTACAGACATAACCTGAGCAAGCTGATTAACCACCGCCAGTCTGTTGCCCGCCGGCCGTCCTCAACTTTACCTGGCACATCGAAGATCTATGGTCCATTGTTTATCCGGCTGATCTGTCCGGCGGCATAAATTTTTGTCATTAATCAGTGTCTGAATATAGTGGCCACCGGAATTCGGCGGTATCTCAGGCATCTGAAAGCCTAATTCACGCATGCCCAATATTCACCAAACAGGTGGGTATCACGCGCTTGTCCGAAAGCGACACCGTTTAGCTCTTTCGCTTGATAAAAGAGAAGAGATATCCAGAGGGCTGGTAGCACAAAGTAGCATTAGGGGCATAGCTGAAAATTACCACGAGCTCCCTCAACTATCAGCCGCGAGATCAAGAGACACGGAGGCACAAAACAATACCGTGCAGCACAAGCAGATAAGGGCGCTTGTGACAGTGCCAAGAAACCAAAACCTTGAATCTTCTCTGGAAAGATAGAATTGAATTATTGTCAGACCTAAACATCAGCCAGAATCGTAAGAGCTATTTACGCTGAAAGGATTTCTGTAAAGACCTCCTTGGGAATGTCCAATCTCATCGTGCCCCTGCTATTTTTCCTACTTTCCCTTTGCTGCCTTATCATCCGCTGTTTTGCAGATACACTGCCATTAAAGCCAGACGCTAGCATATTTTTACGCAAAGGTGGAATATCAACCCGGGCAATGCTTTTATTATTTACAATCGCCTGAGCTGGTACCGGATAAAGACGACGCGGCATTAAATATTTCAACTTATGTACAACAGCAGTTCCGCGCTGAAAAGCCATATCGGTGTAACTGATAAATGCCAATGCATCTACAGACTGGCCATCAATGTGAATATCGACTTTTACCAAGTCAGAACGTCTGTACCCTTCTTGTTGATAGTCAAGCGTAGCATAGCCTTGACTGACAGACTTAAGCTCACTAAAGAATCCCTCGATCATCATTGAAAGTGGCATGCTGTATTCGATACAGACATCGTCACGAGACAGATATGACATGCTGATATACCCACCTCTTTTTCGTTCACACAATTCCAGTACTTTCCCTGCAAAATCCGAGGGTGTATTGATACAGGTATGAACAAAAGGTTCTTCAGCATAAAGCAGTATGTCATGAGAGGGGAAAAGTGCCGGATTATCAACTTCCATTAACGTGTTATTTTTTAGCATACAGCGATAAATAACTGCGGGTGCTGTGATAATAACATGCTGCTGATATTCTCTTTTCAAACGTTCCTCTATTATTTCCCTGTGAAGCATACCAAGAAATCCGCAGCGAAAACCTGCCCCAAGCGACTCTGAGACATGAGGCTCGACCTGGAGCGAAGCGTCATTCAACTGAAGTTTTAGCATTGCGCTACGTAACGCTTCGGCATCACCTTGTGCGTCAGGATAAATACCGCAAAAAACCATGGATTTAATCTCAGTGTACTTTGCAACAAGTTCTTTTGCTGGCAAATGTTGGCTGGTCAATGTGTCACCCACATTTACAGTGCGAATATCCTTGATGGCACCCGTGATATATCCTACTTCCCCCGTGTTCAGGCCGCTTGAGCGGGTCATCTCAGGCATAAAATATCCTGTTTCTAGGACATCAAAAGACTTATCGCCGGACATGAATTTAAGTTTGTCACCCGGATTCACACAGCCATCAACCATACGAACATGTAGGATAGCCCCGCGATAACTGTCATAGTGCGAGTCAAAAACGAAAGCTCTGACAGGGGAGTCAAGGTCCATTTTCGGTCCGGGGAAAATTTCAGGAATTGCAGAAAGCAGCGCGTCAACACCAACTCCGGTTCTTGCCGATAGGCTCATTACGTTCTGCAAGTCCAGAGCATCAATCTCGGACAGTTGTGCCATTACCCGTGGTATATCAGCTAACGGGCTGTCTATCTTATTGAGCGCAGGCAGTATGGTGAGGTTGTGCTGCCGGGCAAGTCGTAAGTTGGCCAAAGTCTGCGCCTGCACGCCCTGGGTTGCATCAATCAGTAAAATTGCCCCTTCACAGGCAGCAATGCTGCGTGAAACCTCTGCTGAAAAATCCACATGGCCGGGAGTATCAACGAGATTAAATTGCCATTTTTCACCCTGTTGATCCTGCCAAAGCATGTGAACCGTTTGCAGTTTAACGGTGATACCGCGCTCCCGTTCAATATCCATCGAATCCAGGATCTGGTCTTTCATTTCACGTTTTGTAAGGGTTTGGGTTAGTTCGATCATGCGATCAGCAAGCGTTGATTTGCCGTGATCGATATGGGCGATGATGCAAAAATTACGAATGTTTGAAATATTCATGGAGGGATAGCCTTGTATCAAGGTGGACAAAGTCCACAAAAAACTGGCACTTCAAAATGAAGCGCTGAGAGTTTCTGTAACGCCTAAGAAGCGCGTTTTTTGATACAATTTTCAGCCGCGTGGATATTACGCCTTGGCGAAATAGATAGTCAAGAGATTTTCAGGCTTAATCATGTGAGTGGAATTTTTAGTTTCCCAAACGGTGGCCTGCAAACAATTGATGAATTCATAGCGATGTTAGTACAGTCTGCTCTGGCACAGACCAGACTGTCAGATCTCTTTGGAAACAATCTCGTGACTCTGACCCTGTATGTGATCCAGTCATAATCAGGAATAACCGGCTTCATTCTGGCTGCATATTCTGGCAACCGGCAGATTTTTCGGCAAATTCGGAGGGCGTCATCCAGCCCAGTGTAGAATGGGGACGACTCTGGTTATAGTGTATGCGCCAGGCCTCGATTTTGCACCGTGCACCCTTCAGAGACATGAACCCGTTCTCGTTCAGACATTCCTGCCGTAACCTGCCGTTGAAGGACTCCACCGTCGCATCAGAGACAAAATCCATGCCCCAGACGTGATTCGGATACAGACCCTGCGGCTGCGGTTGTCGGCGCTGTGCGG
>NZ_QSNX01000036.1:0-19542 GCF_009498575.1 Rahnella sp. RcJ3 | reverse complement strand
GGTCCATGATGAGCATGAACCCTTTTTACACGAGCCACCGGATCGGTCAACTGATCCTTAAACGATCGGCATTAGGCTTCGGCCTCCTTTTTTTATGTCTGCGATTCAGCGGAGCACTGGCTGACGCTTTCTGCGTCAATTAAGCATCAAAAAGCGTAATCAGGTTGAAAGGAATGGAAATTCTAACCCATACTGCGTACAACGCTTTTTACTTTGTTAAGGACAGTTAAGATGGCCGAAGAGACAATTTTCAGCAAAATCATTCGCCGTGAAATCCCTGCCGACGTGGTTTATCAGGACGAACTTGTCACTGCGTTTCGCGACATTTCTCCTCAGGCACCCAGCCATATTTTGATTATCCCGAATGTTCTGATCCCGACAATGAATGACGTCGATGCGACGCATGAAGCAGCGCTGGGCAGAATGATGACGGTGGCCGCGAAAATTGCCGAACAGGAAGGCATCGCCGAAAGCGGTTACCGCCTGATCGTCAACTGCAACCGTGATGCTGGTCAGGAGGTTTATCACATCCATATGCATCTGGTCGGTGGCCGTGCACTGGGTCCATTGCTGTCACGTCAGTAAGGGTAAACATGCGTTTTTTGATGGCGTTATTGCCAGTGATTTTGTTGATAGGTTGTAGCAGCAAGCCCACTATTGCGCTGAATAATCAACAAAGAGTGGTAATGGAATCCCCCGTTCTGACGGCAGGCATAATCCCAGGTTCGCCATCCGTATCTGATTCCGGCGGGCAGAAAAAAGCCACAACCAGGTTGGATAACAACCAGCCACACTCAGTCACCCTGCATTATCGTTACTATTGGTATGATAAACAGGGGCTGGATTTATTCCCGGTCGCCGAGGCCAGGACCATTACTGTTCCGGCGAACAGCAGCGTGGACGTCAGTTCCCTGAACGGCAATCTTGATGCGTACAGTGTGCGTATTTACCTTTATCTCTAATTTTTTGCACGGAGAAGGTTGATGAAAAAGTATTTCCTCATTGTGGCAATGGCCGCATTGATCCTTGGCGGTTGTACGTTGCCAAACCAGCAGCAAAACCAGCCACAGCAGCCTGAGCAACCGCAGCAGCCACAGCAACCGTTGCCACCGGTTAACCCGCCGGTTCCGGAGCAACCGCAGGTCCAGCCAGTTCCGCAGCCGCCTAAATTTGCCAATATCGACTGGACCGCAACTGTTGAGCCAATGCTTGCGAAAATGCTGAAATCCGGTGGTGTGCAGCCGGGCAGCGTTCTGCTGGTGGATGGCGTGAAAAACAGCACCAACGGTTCCCTGCAAATGGCAAAAGCCACCGATGCATTGCGCAATGCACTGGCCAACAACACGACCTTCCAGGTGGTACCCGCCGAGCAACTGGCTTCGGCCAAACAGTCTCTGGGATTATCGCCGGATGACAGTCTGGCTTCGGTCAGTAAAGCCATCGGCCTGGCAAACATCGTAAAAGCGCAGTACGTGCTTTACAGTACCGTGAGTGGTGATGTGAAAGCGCCGACCATGTCGATGCGTCTGATTACCGCACCGAGTGGTGAAATCATCTGGTCAGGCCGCGGTGCAGTTCAGAATTAACGCTGAGCTTCTGCAACACGAACTCCGGCAACTGATTGAACAACATTATCCTGCGGTGAAAACCGCCGGTTTTCGTTTATTACCGGTTGCCGGGCTGACCGGCGAAAGCTGGAAAATCAGCTCGTCTGCCGGTGAGTTTCTGGCACGACATCAGTCTGTACAGCGGCAAGCTTTGGGCGCTGACCGGCAACGCGAATCTGTGATTTTGCGGCATATCGCGCGGCACAAATTAGGCCCTTGTGTCAGACTTTATTCGCCGCCGTGGCTGATAGTCGACTGGATAGGCGGAACGCCGTTGCAAGATCAGGCACTCGCCGCCGTTTCAGGCCAGAAAGCCTTGTGCCAGTGTCTGGTGCAGTTACACCAGTTGCCACTATCAGGCTACCGGCTGGATTTACAGCAGCAATTTGCCCGCTACTGGCAACATATCGACCGGCGCAGGCTGACGCCGCACTGGCTGCGTTTGCACCGCAAAATGTTGTCGCAGGATCCGCCGTCACCGCTGAAACTGGCGCTGGTACATATGGATATTCACGCCGGTAATGTGCTTAGTACGCCAGACGGGCTGCGGCTGATTGACTGGGAATATGCGGCGAATGCGGACATTGCGCTGGAGCTGGCGGCGATTATTCGTGGCAACGACTGGAACGCGCAGCAGCAAAATGCGTTCATCGGCGAATACGTTGATGCTGGCGGCTATCAGGAAATATTTCTTTTGCAGCAGCGGGTTAACCGCTGGATCCCCTGGGTTGATTACCTGATGCTGATGTGGTTCGAAGTGCGCTGGCAGCAGACCGGCGAGAGTAAATATCTTGAATGGGTGCGCCCGTTGCACCCGTGATAATTGTCTAAAAAATGAAAAGGAGCGTCCATTTTGTTGGGACCTGTAATGCTGGATGTCGCTGGCTATGCGCTGGATGCCGAAGAACGTGAAATTTTGCAGCACCCGCTGGTGGGCGGGCTGATTTTATTCACCCGAAATTATCATGATGTCGATCAGTTGCATGAACTGATCCGCCAGATCCGCGCCGCGTCGCACGACAGGCTGGTGCTGGCCGTGGATCAGGAAGGCGGGCGCGTACAGCGCTTCCGCGAAAGTTTTACCCGTCTGCCTGCCGCGCAATCTTTTGCGGCGCTCAATGAACCGCACGAAGCGGGGCGTCTGGCCCAGGAAAGCGGCTGGCTGATGGCGTCGGAAATGATTGTGATGGATATCGACATCAGCTTCGCGCCAGTGCTGGATATCGGACATATCAGCGCAGCTATCGGCGAACGTTCGTTCCATGCAGAACCCCGGAAAGCGCTTGAAATGGCTGAGCAGTATATTCTCGGTATGCATTCCGCTGGCATGAAAACCACCGGTAAGCATTTTCCGGGGCACGGTGCCGTCAGCGCGGATTCCCATAAAGAAACACCACACGACGATCGCCCGCTGGAAGTTATCCGCCAGCACGACATGGCTATCTTCCGTCAGCTCAACGAACGTAAATTACTGGATGCCGTGATGCCGGCGCACGTGATTTATACTCAGGCCGATCCACGTCCGGCCAGCGGTTCGCCATACTGGTTGCAGGAAATTTTGCGCAAAGAGCTGAATTTCAACGGCGTGATCTTCTCCGATGATATCTCAATGGAAGGTGCGGCAATCATGGGGTCTTATCCCGAACGCGCGCAGGCCTCTCTGGATGCGGGTTGCGACATGATCCTGGCCTGTAACAACCGGCAGGGCGCTGTCAGCGTGCTGGATAACCTGTCTCCGGTCAACGCTGAGCGCGTTGCACAGTTGTATCATCGCGGACTGTATAGTGGAAAACAGGCCCGTCAGGACCTGCAAAATTCGAGACGCTGGAAAGAGGCAAACCGTGATCTGACCACACTCGACGCCCGCTGGCAGGAACATAAACAGGCTGCCCTGTAACGTTTTTCCGACCACGTGAAGGGTTCAACGCACATTCAGGATGAGGTAAACGATGATTATCTATTTGCATGGCTTCGATTCAACCAGTCCCGGTAATCATGAGAAAGTGTTGCAGTTACAGTTCATTGATCCGGACGTGCGCTTCATCAGTTACAGCACGCTGCACCCGCGTCATGACATGCAACATCTGCTAAAAGAAGTGGATAAAGTGCTGCAGGAAACGACGGACAAGAATGCGCTGATTTGCGGCGTCGGACTTGGCGGATTCTGGGCTGAACGCATCGGTTTCCTGTGCGGGATCCGCCAGGTGATGTTCAATCCGAATTTGTCACCGCAGGATAATATGACCGGGAAAATCGACCGCCCGGAAGAGTATGAAGATATCGCCACCAAGTGCATCAGCGATTTCCGCGAGAAAAACCGCGACCGCTGTCTGGTGATTTTATCCCGTGAAGATGGCGTGCTCGACAGCAGCAAAACGGCTGAGAAATTACATCACTATTATCCGGTTGAATGGGACGAGCATCAGAGCCATAAATTCAAAGATATCTCGACGCATCTGCAACGCATTAAAGCGTTCAAAAATATCGTCTGATTTAACATTTCGTTTCTGAAATCGCTAAAACCACCGCCTTTGCGCAGTGGTTTTTTATTTGTGTCATTCCCGCTTCAGTATTCGTTTTCATGGCAGATCCGCGTCTAACTTGCTGATTTAAAGATGTCAAAATGCGTGCCATTTTCCTAAGTCAAATTAGCCAAATGAATTTAAATTGACCTATATCAATTTTGGTATGACCAAATCACCACGCGTGATATCCTCCGTCTCAGATACCGATTTAACTTAAGCAACCCTATGTTATATAAGGATTATATTTTTACTCTTATATAACAATTGGTTCACATTTGAGGGGGTCATTTTGACATCACCAATGAAGAAAATTGTGATTATCGGCGGTGGCGCCGGCGGTCTGGAACTGGCGACCAGCCTGGGCCATAAACTTGGCCGCAACAAAAAAGCGGAGATCATTCTGGTCGACCGTAACCACAGCCATTTATGGAAACCCCTGTTGCACGAAGTGGCGACCGGCAGTCTGGATGACGGCGTGGATGCGCTGAGCTATCTGGCTCATGCCCGCAACCACGGTTTCACCTTCCAGATTGGCTCACTGACCGATATCGACCGTGAAAATCAGACCATCAAACTGGCTGAAATCTGTGACGAGAACGGCGAAATGCTGGTGCCGGTACGGGATATTGCGTACGACACCCTGGTGATGGCGCTGGGCAGCACGTCTAACGATTTCGGTACACCGGGCGTCAAAGACCACTGCATCTTCCTGGATAACCCGCATCAGGCGCACCGTTTCCATAACGAAATGCTGAACCTGTTCCTCAAATTCTCTGCCAGTGCAGACAAGCAGAAGAAAGTGAACATTGCGATTGTTGGCGGCGGGGCGACGGGTGTCGAGCTGTCTGCCGAGCTGCATAATGCGGTAAAACAACTGCACAGCTACGGTTTCGAAGGGCTGGACAGCGAAGCGCTGAACGTCACGCTGGTGGAAGCCGGTGAACGTATTCTGCCTGCGCTGCCACCGCGTATTTCTGCTGCGGCGCACAACGAGCTGACTAAACTGGGGGTGCGCGTTCTGACGCAAACCATGGTGACCAGCGCGGATAAGAACGGTCTGAACACCAGGTCCGGCGAATTCATTGACGCCGATCTGATGGTCTGGGCGGCGGGGATTAAAGCCCCTGATTTCATGAAAGACATCGCGGGTCTGGAAACCAACCGTATCAATCAGCTTGTGGTGGAACCGACGCTGCAGACCACGCGTGACCCGAACATCTATGCGATTGGCGACTGCGCTTCCTGTCCGCAGCCATCCGGCGGTTTCGTGCCACCGCGTGCGCAGTCAGCGCATCAGATGGCCTCCCGTTGTTTTGCCAACATCATGGCGCAGCGTAAGGGGCAAAGCCTGAAACCTTACGTCTATAAAGACCACGGTTCACTGGTTTCCCTTTCACGCTTCAGTACTGTCGGCAGCCTGATGGGTAACCTGATGCGCGGTTCTATGATGGTCGAAGGCCGTCTGGCGAGACTGGTTTATATCTCGCTGTACCGTATGCACCAGATTGCATTGCACGGTTACATCAAAACCGGTCTGATGATGCTGGTCGGCGGCATTAACCGGGTGATCCGCCCGCGTCTTAAACTGCACTGATACCTGTCAGCTGATATTTTTCAACGTCAGCTGAATCGTTTCATAGCCTAAAGCCTGTTTCTGACAGGCTTTTTCTTATCTGCATGAATACCCCTGTGAACAGCATAAGATCCCGCCACGATGAGGTTGTCTGCTAAGAATTCTCCGAAACAGGGGGATGCACCGGTTGTTTATCTCACTTACAGATTTCGTCTTATTGTTTGCTTACGTTTAGGTGTGCAGACTTAACAATAAGTTTACAAGAACAGATGGTCACAGACGGCGATTCACGCACGCCGAACCTCAGATGTGAAGCTGTCCGCTGAGGGACCCCGGTAACGGAGTCATTGCGTGGTAACATTTGCGGAGGAAGTCCTGTGAACAAGTCAATGTTAGCTGGGGTCGGTATTGGTGTGGCTGCGGCGTTGGGCATTGCTGGCGTTGCAAGCATGAATGTTTTTTCATCTGGCCCGGAGTACGCGCAGGTTGTCAGCGCGACGCCAATCAAAGAAACCACGAAAATCCCGCGTCAGGAATGTCGGAATGTGACGGTCACTCACCGACGTCCTGTACAGGATGAACATCAGATTGCTGGCTCCGTGCTCGGTGCAGTCGCCGGTGGCGTACTCGGTCACCAGTTTGGTGGCGGCCGCGGACGTGATGTTGCGACGGTAGCGGGTGCGTTGGGCGGTGGCTATGCGGGTAACCGCGTGCAGAGCAGCATGCAGGAAAACGACACCTACACCACGCAACAGCAGCGCTGTAAAACCGTGTATGACAAAGAAGATAAAACGCTCGGTTATGATGTGACCTATAAAATAGGCGATCAGCAAGGGAAAGTTCGTATGGACCACGATCCGGGCACACAAATTCCGCTGGATAAAAGCGGTCAGTTGCAACTTACCCGTTCATAACCAAGCGGGAAGTGTGGAAAATAAAAAGCCTGAGGTGAAAACCTCAGGCTTTTTTTAACGCATGAAGATCAGATTCAGATCAGATGCTCAGTAAACTCATTCAGCATGTCACCGACAAACTTCAGGCGTTTCGGGCGATCAGTCAGATCTAACACAAACTTCAGTTTTGTCGGGCCGTCCAGCCGGTAAACCTGGGGTTGTTTCTGTAACAGACCAATCAGGAAGCCCGGATCCACACGGTTCTTATCGCCAAACTCAATGAATCCGCCGCGCTCGTTGCCTTCAATCCGCCGGATGCCGAGTTCTTTGGCTTTCAGGCGCAGCACGGCAATCAGCAACAGATTGCGCGCACCGTCCGGCAGCGTGCCAAAACGGTCGATCAGCTCAACGCGGAGTTCATCCAGTTCGCCTTCGGTTTTCGCACTGGCGATACGTTTATACAACGACAGGCGCGTATTCACATCAGGAATGAAATCCTCCGGCAGCAGCGCAGGCATGCGCATTTCAACTTCGGTCTGGCTGGTGGTTAAATCCTCCAGCGATGGCTCGCGGCCTTCTTTCAACGCTTCGACGGCGTTTTCCAGCAACTCCATATACAGCGAGAAACCGATACTGGTCATCTGGCCGCTCTGGCCTTCGCCGAGCAGTTCGCCAGCACCGCGGATTTCAAGGTCGTGCGTCGCCAGCGCAAAACCGGCACCCAGGTCTTCCAGCGAGGCAATGGCCTCCAGACGTTTATGTGCATCGGCCGACATGGCTTTCGGTGGCGGCGTCAGCAGATACGCATAGGCCTGATGGTGTGACCGCCCTACGCGGCCACGCAACTGATGCAACTGCGCCAGACCAAAGTGGTCGGCGCGCTCAATAATGATTGTGTTCGCCGTCGGGATATCGATACCGGTTTCGATAATGGTGGTACACACCAGCACGTTGAAACGCTGGTGATGGAAATCATTCATCACACGCTCGAGGTCGCGTTCACGCATCTGACCGTGGCCGATGGCAATGCGCGCTTCCGGCACGAGTTCGGCCAGCCGCTGCGAGGCTTTCTCGATATTCTCGACATCGTTGTAGAGATAATAAACCTGCCCGCCGCGCAGAATTTCACGCAGGATTGCCTCACGCACGACCAGACTGTCGTACTCGCGCACAAAGGTTTTCACCGCCATACGACGTGCAGGCGGTGTGGCAATAATCGACAGGTCGCGCATGCCGCTCATGGCCATGTTCAGCGTCCGCGGGATAGGCGTTGCGGTCAGGGTAAGAATATCTACGTCTGCACGCATCGCTTTGATGCGCTCTTTATGACGTACGCCGAAACGGTGCTCTTCATCGACAATCAGCAGTCCCAGATCTTTCCAGCGTAGATCGGTTTGCAGCAGTTTGTGTGTGCCGATAATAATATCGACTTTGCCTTCAACCGCATCTTCCAGCACGACGTTTTGTTCTTTGGCGCTGCGGAAACGCGACATCATTTCGATGCGCACTGGCCAGCTGGCGAAGCGGTCGCGGAAGTTATCGAAGTGCTGTTGTGCCAGCAGGGTGGTCGGTACCAGAACGGCCACCTGCTTATTGTTGGAAACGGCGAGGAAGGCTGCGCGCATCGCCACTTCGGTTTTACCGAAACCGACGTCGCCACATACCAGCCGGTCCATCGCCAGCGGTTGGGTCATGTCAGTCAGTACCGCGTTAATGGCCTGTGCCTGATCCGGCGTGGTTTCAAACGGGAAAGCCTGACAGAACAGCTGATACTGTGCTTTGTCGTGCTTAAACGCGAAACCACTTTTGGCTTCGCGCTGGGCGTAGATATCCAGCAGTTCCGCAGCGACATCGCGCACTTTCTCGGCCGCTTTCTGCCGCGCTTTTGACCAGGCTTCACCGCCGAGTTTATGCAGCGGTGCGCTCTCATCCGCGCCACCGGCATAGCGGCTGATGAGATGCAGCGATGATACCGGCACATACAGTTTGTCTTCACCGGCGTAGGTCAGTATCAGGTATTCGGCAGTGATGCCGCCGGTTTCAAGCGTTGTCAGCCCGAGATAACGGCCCACGCCGTGTTCGACATGCACTACCGGCTGGCCGGGACGCAGTTCGGCGAGATTACGGATCAGTGTATCGGTGTTGATCGACCGGCGGCTGTCCTGACGGCGACGCGCCACGCGTTCACCAAGCAGATCGCTTTCACAAATCAGCGCCAGCTGTTTATCCGCATCCAGAAAACCACGTTCGCACGCGCCGATCATGATGTAACGACCGGCGATATCGGCTTCTTCAATCCGGGTGATAAGCGTCGGCATCAGCTTGATGCGTGCCAGCAAATCCTGAAGCGTTTCGCGGCGGCCTTCACTTTCTACAGAGAATACCAGGCTGCCGGCAAAGGATTCATTAAAGCGACGCAGGTTATCCATCGGCGCTTTATTCTGCGGCTGAACGGATAAATCTGGCAGCTTTTCGTAACTCAGATTGGTATTGGCGGCTTTCTTCGGCAGCGAATCAGTACGCAGCTGAACACGTGGCCAGGCTTTCAGCTCGGTAAACAGCGACTCCACACGCAGCCAGAGATTTTCCGGCTCGAGCAGCGGACGCATCGGATCGACCCGGCGGCTTTCGTAACGCTGGCAGGCGTCCTGCCAGAAGCGCTCAGCGGCGGCTTCGAGATCGCCGGTATTCAGCACCAGCGTGTTTTCCGGCAGATAGCTGAACAGCGTGGTCAGCGGCTGACTGAAAAACAACGGCTGCCAGTATTCGATACCGGCGGGGAAGGTCCCTTTACTGACCTGCTGATAAACGTGTTCGGCATCGCGACGTACTTCGAACTTCTCGCGCCATTGGCTGCGGAACAGTTCAATGGCATTTTTATCGGTTGGAAATTCGTGCGCGGGTAGCAGATTGATATGTTCCACTTCACTCAGCGTGCGCTGGGTATCCACATCGAAAATGCGCAGGCTGTCGATTTCATCATCAAAGAAATCAATGCGATAAGGTTCTTCGCTGCCCATCGGATACAAATCCAGCAGAGCGCCACGGGTGGCAAACTCGCCGTGCTCCATCACCTGATCTACGCTGCGATAACCGGCCTGTTCCAGCTGTGCACGCAATTTATCGCGCGAAAGCTGCTGACCTTTCTTCATCACCAGCGCGTGACCGTGCAGGAATTCGTGCGGGCAGACGCGTTGCATCAGCGTATTCACCGGCAGAATAATGATGCCGCGTTCCATAGTAGGAAGCTGATACAAACTGGAAAGGCGTGAAGAAATAATTTCCTGATGTGGAGAAAAACTGTCGTAAGGTAGCGTTTCCCAGTCCGCAATACTCAGGACTTTGTTGTCAGTAAACTGTTGAATTTCATCGCGCAGGCGCAGGGCATTTTGCATATCAGGCGCAATCAGCAGGATCGGGCCTGTATGGCGTTCACTGATTTGGGCGCATTCCAGCGCGCAGGCGGAGCCTGTAAGCTGGCCTAACAGGCGGTTGTCGCCCGGGCGTTCAGGCAACGAATAACGATAATCTTGAGACATAGGCTGTGTTGAGTTCTCGTTTTGGCGGCTGTCGGAGGCCAATTAGCAGACCGTATCTTGCTTTGCAGGGGTAATCGGGGTCAACCCGTTGTCTGTATAAAAGGGTCAACGGCGTCACAAAGTTAAACCGATTACTTTGGGTTAATGGTTCCATAAAGCGGTGCTAGCCTTTATTATCCTTGATCACTTTAGTCTGCGCCACGCACTTATTTGCGGCCAAGCACTTAAAACGGATGTTATGTATCAACCTGTCGCGTTATTTATAGGTCTGCGCTACATGCGCGGGCGTGCTTCGGACCGCTTCGGGCGGTTTGTCTCCTGGTTATCCACCATTGGTATCACTCTCGGCGTGATGGCGCTGGTGACCGTGCTGTCAGTGATGAACGGTTTTGAGAAAGATCTGGAAGGTAACATCCTGGGTCTGATGCCTCAGGCGTTAATCACCACGCCGGGCGGATCCCTCGACCCTCAGAAAATCACCCATCAACAGGTGTCGGCGCTGAAAAGTGTTAACCGCGCTGTACCGCTGACCACCGGCGATGTCGTGCTGCAAAGCCCAGGCAGCGTCGCGGTGGGCGTGATGCTTGGTGTCGATCCTGACCAGAAAGACCCGCTGGCGAAATACTTAATTGGGGTTGCCCAGCAGGAACTTCAACCCGGTAAATACAACGTTATTCTTGGCGATCAGCTGGCGCAGCAGTTAAAAGTGCGCCGTGGCGATCAACTGCGTCTGATGGTCACCAGTGTCAGCCAGTTCACGCCGGTCGGGCGCGTCCCGAGCCAGCGTTTGTTCAACGTTATCGGCACTTTCTCCGCCAACAGCGAAGTGGATGGTTACCAGATGCTGGTGAACATTCAGGACGCCTCACGCCTGATGCTGTATCCGAAAGGCAATGTCACCGGCTGGCGTTTGTTCCTCGACAAACCGCTGGACGTCGACAGTCTGAGTACGCAAAAACTGCCTGACGGTGCAAGCTGGAAAGACTGGCGTGAACGCCGCGGCGAATTGTTCCAGGCGGTGCGCATGGAGAAAAATATGATGGGGCTGTTGCTGAGCCTGATCGTCGCCGTCGCCGCGTTTAACATTATTACGTCACTGGGTTTACTGGTGATGGAGAAGCAAGCCGAAGTGGCCATTTTGCAAACACAGGGCTTAAGCCGTCGCCAGATTATGGCGCTGTTTATGGTGCAGGGCGCCAGTGCCGGTGTGATCGGCGCGTTGCTCGGTGCCGTGCTCGGCGTGGTGCTGGCCACCCAACTGAATACAATTATGCCAGCTATCGGGCTGATGATCGACGGCGCGTCGCTGCCGGTCGATATTGAACCGGTTCAGGTCGTGGTCATTGCGCTGGTCGCCATGGCAATCGCCTTATTATCTACGCTTTATCCTTCCTGGCGCGCTGCTGCCACCCATCCCGCAGAGGCTTTACGTTATGAGTAATTCTTTATTATTGCAGTGTGAAAACCTCTGTAAGACTTATCAGGAAGGTAAAATGCACACCGACGTGCTGCGTGACGTCAGTTTCGCTATGCAGCCGGGTGAGATGATGGCGATTGTCGGCACCTCCGGTTCCGGCAAAAGTACTTTGCTGCATTTGCTGGGTGGACTCGATTCCCCGACGTCCGGCGAAGTGATTTTCAAAGGCCAGTCTCTGAATGCGATGTCTTCATCGGCGAAATCTGAATTGCGTAACCGCGAACTGGGCTTCATCTATCAGTTCCACCATTTGCTGCCGGATTTCACCGCGCTGGAAAACGTCGCGATGCCGCTGCTGATTGGCAAAAAGAAATCTGCCGAAGTGCAGGAACGCGCGCTGGCGATGCTTGAAGCGGTGGGACTGCAACATCGCAGCAATCACCGTCCTTCCGAGCTTTCCGGTGGTGAACGTCAGCGGGTGGCAATTGCCCGTGCGCTGGTGAATAATCCTTCGCTGGTGCTGGCCGATGAACCGACCGGTAATCTCGATCAGCGCAATGCCGACAGCATTTTCGAATTGCTCGGCGAACTGAATGTGCGCCAGGGCACGGCGTTTCTGGTGGTGACTCATGATCTGCAACTGGCGAACCGTCTGACGCGTCAGCTGGAAATGCGTGACGGCAAGTTGCAGCAGGAATCGATGTTGCTGGGAGCGAAGTAATGTCTGGCATTCCTTTTTCATTATTGATTGGCCTGCGGTTCAGTCGTGGACGCCGTCGCAGCGGCATGGTATCGCTGATTTCGGTGATTTCAACATTAGGCATTGCACTGGGTGTGGCGGTGCTGATCGTTGGCCTCAGCGCCATGAATGGTTTTGAACGTGAGCTGAAAGAACGCGTACTGGCGGTCGTACCGCACGGCGAAATCCGGCCGGTCAATCAGCCGTTCAACAACTGGCAGGGCGTGCTGGATCGGGTGGAAAAAGTGCCGGGTATTGTGGCGGCTGCACCCTATATCCAGTTCAACGGCCTGATTGAGCACGGCGCCAAACTGCGCGCCATCCAACTGAAAGGTGTTGATCCACAGAGTGAACCACGTGTCAGTGCCGCGCCGAAATTCGTGCAGAATAATGCCTGGCAAAATTTTAAAGCCGGTCAGCAACAGTTGATCCTCGGCAAAGGTGTCGCGGATTCGGTGGGCGTGAAGCAGGGCGACTGGGTGACCGTGATGATCCCGAACAGCGACCCGGAAATGAAGCTGTTGCAGCCAAAACGGATTCGCCTGCAGGTTGCCGGTATTTTGCAGCTCAGCGGACAACTTGATCACAGCCTTGGCATGGTGCCTCTGGCCGATGCCCAGCAATATCAGGATATGGGCAGCAGCGTGACCGGTATTGATATCAAAGTGAACGATGTCTTTGCCGCACAGAAACTGGTGCACGACGCCGGTGAAGTGACTCAGGCTTACGTTTATATCAGCAGCTGGATCGGAACTTATGGCTACATGTACCGTGATATCCAAATGGTGCGCGCTATCATGTATATGGCGATGGTGCTGGTGATTGGTGTGGCCTGCTTCAATATCGTTTCAACGCTGGTGATGGCGGTGAAAGATAAAAGCAGCGATATTGCGATTTTGCGCACACTGGGCGCGAAAGACGGACTTATCCGCGCAGTCTTCATCTGGTACGGTTTACTGGCGGGGCTGGTCGGCAGCGTCGCAGGTGTAGTGATCGGCGTGATTGCGGCCTTCCAGCTGACTAACATCGTCAATGCATTGCAAAAACTGACCGGTCACCAGTTCCTGTCGGGCGATATTTATTTCATCGACTTCCTGCCTTCTGAAGTTCACTGGCTGGATGTCGCAGGGGTGCTGGTAACCGCCCTGGTGCTGAGTTTGCTGGCAAGCTGGTATCCGGCGCGGCGTGCGAGCCGTATCGATCCTGCCCGCGTACTCAGTGGCGGTCAGTAATCCATTTTTAAATGAAGTCTTAATCAGACACAGAGAGTAAGGAGCACTTCATGCGCACACGTCATCGTCTGTGTCGGTTTCGCAAAAATAAGCGCATTCGCCATCAGCGGTTCCGGTCGAATATTTTCCACCGTGACTCTATGGCGGCTGCGTCGTTGAAGAAGCCGTTTGTGGTGGTGCTGACCGGGGCCGGGATTTCAGCTGAATCTGGTATCCGCACCTTCCGCGCCGCAGACGGTTTGTGGGAAGAACATCATGTTGAGGATGTGGCGACGCCCGAAGGCTATCGCCGTGATCCTGAACTGGTACAGCGTTTTTATAATGAGCGCCGCCGTCAGTTGCAGGCAGAAGATCTCAAACCGAATGCCGCACATTACGCGCTGGCCACGCTGGAAGAAGCGCTCGGTGAGAACTTCCTGCTGGTTACGCAAAATATCGATAACCTGCACGAGCGCGCGGGCAGCTTACGCGTCATTCATATGCACGGCGAATTGCTAAAAGTGCGGTGTACGCAATCGGGGCAGGTATTGGACTGGCCGGGCGATCTGACTGTGGATGACCGCTGTCATTGCTGTCAGTTTCCGGCACCGTTGCGTCCGCACATAGTCTGGTTCGGTGAAATGCCGTTTGGCATGGATGAGATTTACGATGCGCTGGCTAAAGCCGATTTTTTTGTCGCTATCGGTACGTCTGGCCACGTTTATCCGGCCGCGGGATTTGTCCATGAAGCGCGCATCGGCGGCGCCTGTGCTGTTGAACTGAATCTTGAACCGAGTCAGGTTGAAAGCGAATTCGATATGAAGCACTACGGGCTGGCGAGCCAGGTCGTACCGGAATTTGTCCATAAGTTCCTGACCAAGAAAGACCAGGCCTGGTGATCACCAGGCTTTTTTTTATTGTTCTCGCCAAAAATTGCGCCTGCCCCATAGACATATCTCGTTAAACTTGGTGAAAAATGACCTGACGCAATATTCAGGGTTTTCATGCTGCGCATAATAAAACCCAGCCGCCTGAGGATACCCAAATGAATAAGTTGCTTGATCGTTTTCTTCATTATGTTTCTTTCGATACTCAATCTAAGCCCAATGTTAAACACACGCCCAGCACCGACGGACAACTCAGGCTGGCGCAGGCCCTGCGTAATGAACTGACCGAGCTAGGTTTTTCTCAGGTTACGCTCAGTGATAAAGGCTGCGTGATGGCCACCTTGCCAGGCAATGTGGCCTGGAAAGTGCCGGTGATTGGTTTTATTTCCCATCTGGATACCGCGCCTGATTTCACGGCTAAACACGTTAATCCACAAATTGTGGAAAATTACCGCGGCGGCGATATCGCACTGGGTAATGGCGATGAAATATTATCTCCGGTGATGTTCCCGGTATTACATCAGCTTCTCGGGCACACGATTATCACCACCGACGGCAAAACCTTGCTCGGGTCTGATGATAAATCTGGTATCGCAGAAATTATTACCGCGATGGTGCGACTGAAAAACAGCAATATTCCGCACGGACCGGTGCGTATCGCCTTCACGCCAGACGAGGAAATCGGCAAAGGTGCGCAGAGTTTTGATATTCCTGCATTCGGCGCGCAGTGGGCCTACACCGTCGACGGTGGCGGAGTGGGGGAGCTGGAGTTTGAGAACTTCAACGCTGCGTCGGCCACGATTAAAATTGTCGGTAATAATGTGCATCCGGGCAGTGCCAAAGGGGTGATGGTGAATGCACTGTCACTGGCGACGCGTTTTCACAACGAGCTGCCTGCAGATGAAACGCCCGAATATACAGAAGGTTACGAAGGTTTCTACCATCTGACGACCATCAAGGGCAACGTTGAGCGTGCGGAAATGCATTACATCATCCGTGATTTCGACAAAACGCAGTTCGAAGCCCGTAAGCAAAAAATTATTGATGTCGCACACGTGGTCGGCAAAGGCCTGCACCGTGATTGTTATATCGAAGTGACGCTCGACGATCACTATTACAACATGCGCGACAAAGTGGCTCAGCACCCGCACATTATTGCACTGGCGCAGCAGGCGATGAAAGATTGTGATATTGAACCTATCATGAAGCCCATCCGTGGCGGCACTGATGGCGCACAGCTTTCGTTTCGCGGTTTGCCATGCCCGAATATCTTCACCGGCGGTTATAACTTCCATGGCAAACACGAATTCGTAACGCTCGAAGGAATGGAAAAAGCGGTTGCAGTGATTATGCGTATTGCTGAGCTGACAGCAAAAGAAGCCGTGAAGCACTGACGGTGCGGGTGGCGACAAAAAAGGGGCGATGTCTGAAAACATCGTCCCTTTTATTTTATTAGCGCAACACCGGTCAGTCGTTAAAGTACCAGTAACCACTGTTAACCAGCGAAGACAGCAGTGCAAGGAATGAGGGATCGTCCAGCGCATCGCCAAGCATGTCTTTGGTTACGGTTTTATGGCGGGCAATCGCATCCACCGCAGCGATATGTTCCGTGGTCATGGCTTCGCCGTTGACGTAACAGGTATCACCCACGCGCAGCACGCGAAGACCGCCCAGACGTTCCAGCGTTTCACCCGACTCCAGCAGTTCATAAATTTCACCCGGCTGATAAGGCGGTTCCGGCGGTGCCAGATCCAGCTCATGACGCGACTGGGAAATAAACTCGCCAAACCAGCTGTTGAAATGCGCCGGATTACCAATCAGATCCAGCATCATGCCGCGCAGTTTATCCAGCTCAGCCGGTTGCACTTCGGCCGGATGTTCACGTTCAACCAGTTCCGGATCGCTGTAACGGTGGCTGCCCAGCTCGCGGGAAAGCACGAAATCTGCAAAACCACTGACCATCTCACGGGCGTTTGGCGCACGGAAACCGACGGAATAGTTGAGGGAGTTTTCCAGCGAATAGCCGTCGTGCGGGAAGCCCGGCGGAATGTAGACGATGTCGCCCGGTTCCAGTTCTTCATCAATAATCGCCTCGAACGGCTCGACCTGCAGCAAATCAGGATGCGGGCAATGTTGTTTCATGGCGACTTTCTCGCCCACACGCCAGCGGCGGCGGCCAGTGCCCTGAATAATAAATACGTCGTACTGATCCAGATGCGGGCCAACACCACCGCCGGGCACCGAGAAGGAAATCATCAAATCGTCCATGCGCCAGTCAGGAATGTGGCGAAATGGCGTCATCAGATGGGAAGAGGGTTCATGCCAGTGGTCGACCGCCTGAACCAGAACTGACCAGCCCGTTTCACCCAGATGATCGTAACTTTCAAACGGCCCGTGGCTGACATTCCACTTGCCGTCCTGATTGCTCACCAGACGGCTGTCCACCTCATTTTCCATCGCCAGACCAGCCAGTTCGTCCGGAGAGATCGGATCGACGAAATTTTTAAAGCCGCGTTTTAACACCACAGGACGCTTTTGCCAGTAACGCTGCAGGAAATCATTCCAGTCTAGGTCGAGTTGGTAATCCATAGTATTTCCCTTGCATTAAATGGAGGGTGATAAGGAAGAGAAGAGTCTGTAAATGATTATAACGGAAGGTGTTGCGGCTGAGTTGGGCAATTGCCAGCAAATTTCGCACTATGCTTAAGATTGCGCCGAAATTTGCTGGCAAAATAATCGGGGGAGAACGTTATTCCAGTTCAATGCCTTGTTGCAGACCAAAACAAACGCGCATGCTGGCGCCGCCAAGCGGGCTGTCACCAATGATAATTTTGCCGTCGTACTGTTCAATGATGTCGTTGGCGAGCGATAACCCCAGCCCTTGTCCCGGACGCAAGGTATCTGCCCGCTGCCCGCGCTGGAAAATCACCTCGCGCTTACTTACCGGAATACCCGGGCCATCGTCTTCAATCAGGATCACCAACTGATTCTCGGTATGGACAGCACTGATTTCGACAAACTCCAGACAGTATTTGCAGGCGTTGTCTATCACGTTACCCATCACTTCCATGAAGTCATTTTTTTCGCCCACAAAGGTGATTTCCGGTGAAATATCCACCGTGATCACCACGCCTTTACGCTGATAAACCTTATTCAACGCCGAACATAATCCGTCGAGGATCGCCGGGACGGAGTGAACTTCACGGATCAGCAGGTTTTGTTCGGAGCGCAATGTCGCGCGATGCAGGTAATAGCCAATCTGCTGTGAGATGCGGCTGATTTGCTCAAGCATCACCGGCTCGGCATCTTCAATGGTCATCTGTTTACCATTGCGCAGTGCACGCAGGGTGGACTGCAAGACAGCCAGCGGCGTTTTCAGGCTGTGCGTCAGGTCAGCCAGCGTGGTGCGGTAACGATCATAACGGCCACGCTCCCCGTGCAGCAAAATATTCAGGTTACGCACCAGACCGCGCAGTTCACGTGGCGGGTTTTCATCCAGTGATTCCCGCTCGTGGGTTTCCAGTTCGGCGACCTGATGGATCAGTTCTTTGATTGGCCTCAGACTCCAGTAAGCTGCCAGCCATAACAAAGGCACCACCAGCAGCAGGTTCGCCAGTAAGACATAGCTGAACCATTCCCAGACAAGATCAGATCGCTGTAATTCCTGCGGAATGGTATCGACCACCACAATGTTCAGCGCCGGCAGGCGCGAGGTTGCATTATAGGTATTGACCGCAATGGAATGGGTCATCGCGTTGGCGTCGGTATCGTCGTAATCCTTCAACTTATCCTGTGCTTGCGGGTTGTTGCCCAGTACTTCGCTGCTGATTTGCGTGTCGGTATCCAGCTCATAGAAGCCGGGTTTGTTCATCCACGCTTTATCGATATGCGCTTCGAGCTCAGGGATGCGGCGCTCGGCCCATAACAGTTTTCCGTCTGCGTCGTAAATGAACACCAGCGTCGGCGTGTTGAGGTCGAGATCAGGTGGAACGTTGATAGTCAGCTTGCCGTCGCGCCATTGTGCAAGGCTGAAGAAGAGGTTACTTTCGCCGCGCAGGAGCCGGTAGGCGGTTTTGTCGAAACTCACCATGTAACCCACCACGGCCACCAGCCCGTAGGCCAGCGACAGGGTAAGTACCACCGCAGCGGTCGCCATCATAAAGCGGACGCGAAGGGAGAAGGGGTTCCGGGTACGACGTCCTTTCATGAAGCGTCCTTTGAACATGACGATGATTATGGCCTGATGTCGAAACGGTAACCCTGACCACGTACGGTCGTTATCACATCAACCGGGTGTTCTGCCTGCAGTTTTTTGCGCAGACGGCCCATCAGAACATCGACGGTGTGACTTTCACGCAGCTCGGCATCCGGATAGAGCTGAAGCATCAGAGAGTCCTTGCTGACCACCTTTCCCGCATTGCGGATCAGTGTCTCGATAATCGTGTATTCGAAAGCGGTCAGTTTAATCGGCTGCTCATTGACGGTCAGTTCACGACGTGACAGATCAATCTGGAAAGGTTGCAGCGTGATCACCTGTGAGGCGAGACCGCTGTTACGGCGCATCAGCGCCTGCATGCGCGCCAGCACTTCTTCCAGATGGAATGGCTTAGTGACGTAATCATCCGCACCGGCTTCCAGCACTGCGACTTTATCCTGCCAGCTTTCGCGGGCGGTCAGCACCAGAATCGGCAGATTGTTTTGATGACTTCGCCAGCGGCGGATCAGGCTCAGGCCATCTTCACCAGGCAAGCCGAGGTCAACAATGGCGATATCAGGCGCATGCTCATGCAGAAAATAGTCTGCTTCTTTGGCGTCTTCTGCCGCATCGACCTGATGGCCCATTTCCCGCAGCTGCACTGAGAGGTGATGACGTAACAGTGCGTTATCTTCAATGACTAAAATTCGCATGGTGATTCCTTATCCTGACAGCGCGAAAAATGGATTAAACATTCTGAGTGCGATTGTAAATGATTCAGAAACATTTTAATCAACCTCAGGTCAACGCAGGTGTGCCGAACATCAACAGAACCTAAACGAATTATAAGCGGCTTCCGCCAGGCGTGGCATAAAAAAGGCGACCCGAAGGTTAATGCCGATCGTTTAAGGATCAGTTGACCGATCCGGTGGCTCGTGTAAAAAGGGTTCATGCTC
>NZ_QSNX01000035.1:0-27228 GCF_009498575.1 Rahnella sp. RcJ3 | reverse complement strand
GAAGGCGTTGAGATGGTTATGCCTGGTGACAACGTGAACATGGTTGTTACCCTGATCCACCCAATCGCGATGGATGATGGTCTGCGTTTCGCAATCCGTGAAGGCGGCCGTACTGTAGGTGCTGGTGTTGTTGCTAAAGTTATCGCTTAATCGCTGATAGTTTTTTGTCACTATTCGTTGACGTAATACACACTAAAAGGGCATCATTCGATGCCCTTTTTTCTACGCTGTGGCGCTAGAACCTATCTCATCAGCGATTTATACGTCATAATCACTGGTGAGATAGGCTCTGAGATATAGCGTAAAACACCGAATTGCGCTCAAGTAGAGCATCGATCGGTTTGGTTTGCCTCGCAATGCGAGGCAAAGTTGTTTGTTCTGAATCATTGTGACGGGTTGGTTTATGAGTGCGAATACCGAGGCTCAAGGGAGCGGGCGCGGCCTGGAAGCGGTAAAGTGGCTGATTGTTGCCGTTTTGTTGGTTGTAGCTATTGTCGGTAACTATTATTACCGTGCATACAGCCTGCCGTTACGCGCGTTAGCCGTAGTTGTTATTATCGCAATTGCAGGCGCAGTGGCTTTACTGACCACTAAAGGCAAGGCGACGGTCGCGTTTGCTCGTGAAGCGCGTACTGAAGTACGTAAAGTCATTTGGCCAACGCGCCAGGAAACATTGCATACCACACTGATCGTTGCTGCGGTAACTGCCGTTATGTCACTGATTCTGTGGGGGCTGGATGGTATTTTAGTCCGCCTGGTATCTTTCATTACTGGCTTGAGGTTCTAATGTCTGAAGCACCTAAAAAACGTTGGTACGTCGTTCAGGCGTTTTCTGGCTTTGAAGGCCGCGTAGCACAATCGCTGCGTGAGCACATCAAATTACATGACATGGAAGAACTGTTTGGTGAAGTCATGGTTCCAACCGAAGAAGTGGTTGAGATTCGTGGTGGCCTGCGCCGTAAAAGCGAACGTAAATTCTTCCCAGGTTATGTGCTGGTACAGATGGTGATGAATGACGCCAGCTGGCACTTAGTTCGCAGCGTTCCTCGTGTTATGGGCTTCATTGGCGGAACGTCAGATCGTCCTGCACCAATCAGCGATAAAGAAGTTGATGCGATCATGAATCGCCTGCAACAAGTGGGTGATAAACCACGTCCTAAAACGTTGTTCGAACCAGGTGAACTGGTACGTGTTAATGACGGTCCGTTTGCGGACTTCAATGGTGTGGTCGAAGAAGTTGATTACGAGAAAAGTCGCCTGAAAGTGTCTGTTTCCATTTTTGGCCGTGCAACACCGGTTGAACTGGACTTCGGTCAGGTTGAAAAAGGCTAACAACAACGTTCTAAACATTCATTAGAACAGATGTTGTACAAGGCGCGAAATTGAACTATAATTTCGCGCCTTTTGTTTTTATGTGCAGTCTCAGCACATAAATTACAAAGAACAAAGTACTGTAAATAACGGGGAGCCTCTTCAAACAGGCGATATCACCCAAACGAGGATATTTACCATGGCCAAGAAAGTACAAGCCTACGTTAAGTTGCAAGTTGCAGCTGGTATGGCAAACCCAAGTCCGCCAGTTGGTCCAGCTTTGGGTCAGCAGGGTGTGAACATCATGGAATTCTGTAAGGCGTTCAATGCTAAGACTGATAGCATGGAAAAAGGCCTGCCAATTCCTGTTGTTATTACTGTTTATTCTGACCGTTCTTTCACCTTCGTTACCAAAACCCCTCCTGCAGCAGTACTGCTGAAGAAAGCGGCTGGTATCAAGTCTGGTTCCGGCAAGCCGAACAAAGACAAAGTGGGTAAAGTAACGAGTGCTCAGGTTCGTGAAATCGCAGAAACCAAAGCTGCGGACATGACCGGTTCTGACGTTGAAGCGATGACTCGCTCCATCGAAGGTACTGCTCGTTCCATGGGCCTGGTAGTGGAGGATTAATAAATGGCTAAGCTGACCAAGCGCATGCGCGTGATCCGTGACAAAGTTGATGCTACTAAACAGTATGACATCACCGAAGCCGTTGCTCTGCTCAAAGAGCTGGCCACTGCTAAATTCGTAGAAAGCGTTGACGTTGCTGTTAACCTCGGCATCGACGCTCGTAAATCAGATCAAAACGTTCGCGGCGCAACCGTACTGCCACACGGCACCGGTCGTTCTGTTCGCGTTGCCGTCTTCACCCAAGGTGCAAACGCTGAAGCTGCTAAAGCTGCAGGCGCTGAACTGGTAGGTATGGAAGATCTGGCTGACCTGATCAAAAAAGGCGAAATGAACTTCGACGTTGTAATCGCATCTCCAGATGCAATGCGCGTTGTTGGCCAATTAGGTCAGGTTCTGGGCCCACGCGGTCTGATGCCTAACCCGAAAGTTGGTACTGTAACGCCTAACGTTGCTGAAGCGGTTAAGAACGCTAAAGCAGGCCAGGTTCGTTACCGTAACGACAAAAACGGCATCATCCATACCACTATCGGTAAGGTTGATTTCGAATCCGACAAGCTGAAAGAAAACCTGGAAGCTCTGTTGGTCGCTCTGAAAAAAGCGAAGCCTTCCCAGGCTAAAGGCGTTTTCATCAAGAAAGTAAGCCTGTCCACTACCATGGGTGCGGGTCTTTCTGTTGATCAAAGCGGCCTGAGCGCAACAGTTAGCTAATTAACTGCTGACGTTTATCGCTTTACGCGGGCGATAGATTTGTCTAGAATCTATGGCCCGTTGTTTCGTTAATGCGAAACCAAGATTTTTCGGTTGGAGTCTGGCCTATCCAGACCTCCGTCCAAGACCGCAGGTGCCCTGAAAGGGGCTTAATCCTTCCTGCGTAGACGGTGACAGAGCCTGAAGAAAATATTTCTTTGTCTTTTTTATAAAGAATTAAGATTTGTCTTTGCTGGATTCTCTGCTCACCGTGTTTGTACGCTTGTTATCGATTCTCGATGACAAGTGATGTGAGTTCCGGGGGTTTTCCCCGGCTAAATCCAGGAGCAAAAAGCTAATGGCATTAAATCTTCAAGACAAACAAGCGATTGTTGCTGAAGTCATCGAAGTAGCCAAAGGCGCGCTGTCTGCGGTTGTTGCGGATTCTCGTGGCGTAACTGTAGATAAAATGACTGAACTGCGTAAAGCAGGTCGTGAAGCTGGCGTTTACATGCGTGTTGTTCGCAACACCTTGATGCGTCGCGTCGTGGAAGGTACTCAGTTTGAGTGCCTGAAAGACACGTTTGTCGGTCCAACCTTGATTGCATTCTCTACTGAACACCCAGGCGCTGCTGCCCGTTTGTTCAAAGATTTCGCTAAAGCGAATGCAAAATTTGAGGTTAAAGCTGCGGCCTTTGAAGGTGAGTTTATCTCTGCGGCTCAAATTGACCGCTTGGCAACTCTGCCTACTTACGAAGAAGCAATCGCACGCCTGATGGCAACCATGAAAGAAGCCTCTGCAGGCAAATTGGTTCGCACTCTGGCTGCTGTACGCGATCAGAAAGAAGCTGCTTAATCAGCCTTTTTTATCTCGTTCATTTGCTTACGTATAAACTATTTCTGAATTCTAGGAACACTTGAAATGTCAATCACTAAAGAACAAATCATTGAAGGCGTTGCAGCTCTGTCTGTAATGGAAATCGTTGAACTGATCTCCGCTATGGAAGAAAAATTCGGCGTTTCTGCTGCTGCTGCTGTTGCAGGTCCTGCTGCTGCTGCTGAAGCTGTTGAAGAAAAAACTGAGTTCGACGTTGTTCTGGCCGCTGTTGGCGCGAATAAAGTTGCAGTTATCAAAGCTGTTCGCACCGCGACTGGCCTGGGTCTGAAAGAAGCGAAAGACCTGGTTGAGTCTGCTCCAGCAGCTCTGAAAGAAGGCATCAGCAAAGACGACGCTGAAGCTCTGAAAAAATCTCTGGAAGAAGCTGGTGCTTCTGTTGAAGTTAAGTAAGTTTAACTTCCCGGAGTGCAGCCTGTTCTAACAGGCTGATGGCTGGTGACTTTTTAGTCACCAGCCTTTTTGCGCTATAGAGTGTCAGTGGTGTTTCACACTGTTTGAGCACTGAACTACTCTAATATCTCTTTCTATAGACGCCTTAATATATTGTTGCCTCTTGCTGTAGCTCATCTACAGATAACGCACAACGAAATGATTTAAGAGTGGTAGAAAACAGATATTGCGGGAAGCGTTTCTGCTTTCCGGTCGACATAAACGGTGTTGCATGAACTGTCCTTCTCAGGGCAGACAAGATTGGGTCACTGATCAGCGAGCTGAGGAACCCTATGGTTTACTCCTATACCGAGAAAAAACGCATTCGTAAGGATTTTGGTAAACGTCCACAAGTTTTGGACATTCCATATCTCCTTTCTATCCAGCTTGACTCGTTCCAGAAGTTTATCGAGCAAGATCCGGAAGGCCAGTACGGTCTGGAAGCTGCATTCCGTTCTGTATTCCCTATCAAGAGCTACAGCGGTAACTCTGAGCTGCAATACGTTAGCTACCGTCTTGGTGAGCCTGTATTCGACGTTAAAGAATGCCAGATCCGTGGTGTGACGTTCTCCGCGCCACTGCGCGTAAAACTGCGCCTGGTAATCTACGAACGTGAAGCACCAGAAGGTACGGTCAAAGACATCAAGGAACAAGAAGTCTATATGGGCGAAATTCCGCTCATGACCGAAAATGGTACCTTTGTGATTAACGGTACTGAGAGGGTTATCGTATCTCAGCTGCACCGTAGTCCGGGCGTATTCTTCGACAGCGATAAGGGTAAAACCCACTCTTCGGGTAAAGTGCTTTATAACGCGCGTATCATCCCTTACCGCGGTTCATGGTTAGATTTCGAGTTTGATCCGAAAGACAACCTGTTTGTACGTATTGACCGTCGCCGTAAATTGCCTGCGACCATCATTCTGCGTGCATTAAATTACACGACTGAACAGATCCTTGACCTGTTCTTTGACAAGGTGACTTACCAGATCCGCGACAACAAGTTGCAGATGGAACTGGTACCTGAGCGCCTGCGTGGTGAAACAGCTTCCTTTGATATCGAAGCTGACGGCAAAGTCTATGTAGAAAAAGGCCGCCGCATCACTGCCCGTCATATTCGTCAGCTTGAAAAAGACGAAATTCAGCGCATCGAAGTTCCTGTTGAATACATCGCAGGGAAAGTGGTCTCTAAAGACTACATCGACACCAATACCGGTGAGCTGATCGTCCCGGCTAACATGGAATTGTCTCTGGACCTGCTTGCTAAACTGAGCCAGTCCGGTCACAAAACCATTGAAACGCTGTTCACCAATGACCTCGATCATGGCGCGTACATGTCCGAGACCATTCGCGTCGACCCAACCAGCGATCGCCTGAGCGCACTGGTTGAGATCTACCGAATGATGCGTCCTGGTGAGCCACCAACGCGTGAAGCGGCGGAAAGCCTGTTTGAGAACCTGTTCTTCTCTGAAGATCGTTACGACCTGTCTGCTGTAGGTCGTATGAAGTTCAACCGTTCTCTGTTGCGTGATGAAATCGAAGGTTCAGGTATCCTGAGCAAAGACGACATCATTCAGGTAATGAAAAAGCTGATCGGCATTCGTAACGGCCAGGGCGAAGTGGATGATATCGACCACTTGGGCAACCGTCGTATTCGTTCCGTCGGCGAAATGGCTGAAAACCAATTCCGTGTTGGTCTGGTTCGTGTTGAGCGTGCTGTTAAAGAGCGTCTTTCTCTGGGCGACCTCGACACACTGATGCCTCAGGATATGATCAACGCTAAGCCGATTTCGGCTGCGGTGAAAGAATTCTTCGGCTCAAGCCAGTTGTCACAATTTATGGACCAGAACAACCCGTTGTCCGAGATCACGCACAAGCGTCGTATCTCTGCATTGGGCCCGGGCGGTTTGACCCGCGAACGTGCTGGCTTTGAAGTTCGAGACGTACACCCGACTCACTACGGTCGCGTATGTCCAATCGAAACGCCAGAAGGTCCAAACATCGGTCTGATCAACTCCTTGTCTGTCTATGCACAGACCAATGAGTACGGTTTCCTGGAAACCCCTTACCGTCGCGTGCGTGATGGTCTGGTGACTGATGAAATCAACTATCTGTCTGCCATTGAAGAAGGCAACTTCGTAATCGCTCAGGCGAACTCCAACCTGGACGAAGAAGGGCGCTTCATTGAAGACCTGGTCACTTGTCGTAGCAAAGGCGAATCAAGCCTCTTCAGCCGCGATCAGGTTGACTACATGGACGTTTCCACCCAACAGGTTGTATCCGTTGGTGCTTCATTGATTCCATTCCTGGAACACGATGACGCCAACCGTGCATTGATGGGTGCGAACATGCAACGTCAGGCAGTTCCGACTCTGCGCGCTGATAAGCCGCTGGTTGGTACTGGTATGGAACGTGCTGTAGCGGTTGACTCCGGTGTGACTGCCGTAGCCAAACGTGGCGGTATTGTTCAGTACGTGGATGCATCCCGTATCGTTATTCGTGTTAACGAAGAAGAGATGTACCCGGGCGAAGCAGGTATCGACATTTATAACCTGACCAAATACACCCGTTCTAACCAGAACACCTGCATCAACCAGATGCCGTGTGTGAATCTGGGCGAGCCAATCGAGCGCGGCGACGTGCTGGCAGATGGTCCGTCTACAGATCTTGGCGAACTGGCTCTGGGTCAGAACATGCGTGTCGCGTTCATGCCTTGGAACGGTTACAACTTCGAAGACTCCATCTTGGTCTCCGAACGTGTTGTGCAGGAAGACCGCTTCACGACCATCCATATCCAGGAACTGGCATGTGTGTCCCGTGACACCAAGTTAGGGCCTGAAGAGATCACCGCTGACATCCCTAATGTGGGTGAAGCTGCGCTCTCCAAACTGGATGAATCCGGTATCGTTTATATCGGTGCTGAAGTGACCGGTGGTGACATTCTGGTGGGTAAGGTAACGCCTAAAGGCGAAACCCAGCTGACGCCAGAAGAGAAACTGCTGCGTGCGATCTTCGGTGAGAAAGCGTCTGACGTTAAAGACTCTTCTCTGCGTGTACCAAACGGCGTGTCCGGTACGGTTATCGACGTGCAAGTCTTCACCCGCGATGGCGTGGAAAAAGACAAGCGTGCGTTGGAAATCGAAGAGATGCAGCTGAAGCAGGCGAAGAAAGACCTGACTGAAGAACTGCAGATCCTGGAAGCCGGTCTGTTTGCACGTATCCAGTCTGCGCTGGTTGCTGGCGGTGTTGAAGCTGACAAGCTGGGCAAATTGCCTCGCGATCGTTGGTTAGAACTGTCACTGACTGACGAAGACAAACAGAATCAGTTGGAACAGCTTGCTGAACAGTACGACGAACTGAAATCCGAGTTTGAGAAAAAACTCGAAGCTAAGCGTCGTAAAATCACTCAGGGCGATGATCTGGCACCAGGTGTGCTGAAAATCGTTAAAGTGTATTTGGCCGTTAAACGTCAAATCCAGCCTGGTGACAAAATGGCAGGCCGCCACGGTAACAAAGGTGTTATCTCCAAGATCAACCCGATCGAAGATATGCCTTACGATGAAAACGGGACTCCTGTTGATATCGTACTGAACCCGCTGGGCGTTCCATCACGTATGAACATTGGTCAGATTTTGGAAACCCACCTGGGTATGGCCGCGAAAGGTATTGGTGAAAAAATCAATGCCATGCTGAAGAAACAGGAAGAAGTTTCTAAGCTGCGCGAGTTCATCCAGCGTGCCTATGATCTGGGCGACGACGTACGTCAGAAAGTGGATCTGACCACCTTTACCGATGACGAAGTATTGCGTCTGGCTGAGAACCTGAAAAAAGGTATGCCAATCGCGACACCAGTCTTCGACGGTGCGAAAGAGACAGAGATCAAGCAACTGCTTGAAATGGGCGGAATCCCAACCTCTGGTCAGATCACACTGTTTGACGGCCGTACCGGCGAGCAATTCGAGCGTCAGGTTACCGTCGGCTACATGTACATGCTGAAACTGAACCACCTTGTTGACGATAAGATGCACGCGCGTTCTACCGGTTCTTACAGCCTTGTTACTCAGCAGCCGCTGGGTGGTAAAGCTCAGTTCGGTGGTCAGCGCTTCGGTGAGATGGAAGTGTGGGCACTGGAAGCATATGGTGCCGCATATACCCTGCAGGAAATGCTGACTGTTAAGTCCGATGACGTGAATGGCCGTACTAAGATGTATAAAAACATCGTAGATGGCGATCATCGTATGGAACCAGGCATGCCGGAATCCTTCAACGTACTGTTGAAAGAAATCCGTTCTCTGGGTATCAACATCGAGCTGGAAGACGAGTAAGTACTCGAATTCGCACTGATCACAGGGGCACCTGCCTGTTAATCAATACAGACCAGGTGCCTAACAGGTCTAACCCGACGGGAGCCAATCCGTGAAAGACTTACTAAAGTTTCTGAAAGCGCAAACTAAGACCGAAGAGTTTGATGCGATCAAAATTGCTCTGGCATCGCCAGACATGATCCGTTCTTGGTCTTTTGGTGAAGTTAAGAAGCCAGAAACCATTAACTACCGTACGTTCAAACCAGAACGTGACGGCCTTTTCTGTGCCCGTATTTTCGGACCAGTAAAAGACTACGAATGCCTGTGCGGTAAGTACAAGCGTTTAAAACATCGCGGCGTGATCTGCGAGAAGTGCGGCGTTGAAGTGACCCAGACTAAAGTACGCCGTGAGCGTATGGGCCACATCGAACTGGCTTCCCCGACTGCACACATCTGGTTCCTGAAATCGCTGCCATCGCGCATCGGTTTGCTGCTGGATATGCCACTGCGTGACATCGAACGTGTTCTGTACTTCGAATCCTATGTGGTTATCGAAGGCGGCATGACTAACCTCGAAAAACGCCAGATCCTGACTGAAGAGCAGTATCTGGATGCGTTGGAAGAGTTTGGTGATGAGTTCGACGCGAAGATGGGTGCGGAAGCAATTCAGGCTCTGTTGAAAAACATGGACCTGGAAGCAGAGTGCGAGCAACTGCGTGAAGAGTTGAACGAAACCAACTCCGAAACCAAACGTAAGAAGCTGACCAAGCGTATCAAGCTGCTGGAAGCGTTCGTTCAGTCTGGTAACAAACCAGAGTGGATGATCCTGACTGTGCTGCCGGTACTGCCGCCAGACTTGCGTCCATTGGTTCCGTTGGACGGCGGCCGTTTCGCAACGTCAGATCTGAACGATCTGTATCGTCGCGTTATCAACCGTAACAACCGTCTGAAACGCCTGCTGGATCTGGCTGCGCCAGACATCATCGTACGTAACGAAAAACGTATGCTGCAAGAAGCGGTAGATGCTTTGCTGGATAACGGCCGTCGCGGTCGTGCAATCACCGGCTCTAACAAGCGTCCGCTGAAATCTCTGGCAGACATGATTAAAGGTAAACAGGGTCGTTTCCGTCAGAACCTGCTGGGTAAACGTGTCGACTACTCGGGTCGTTCCGTTATCACCGTAGGTCCATACCTGCGTCTGCACCAGTGTGGTCTGCCGAAGAAAATGGCACTGGAACTGTTCAAACCGTTCATTTACGGCAAGCTGGAACTGCGTGGCCTGGCCACCACCATCAAAGCCGCTAAGAAAATGGTTGAGCGCGAAGAAGCTGTCGTTTGGGATATCCTGGACGAAGTTATCCGCGAACACCCGGTACTGCTGAACCGTGCACCAACCCTGCACCGTTTGGGTATCCAGGCGTTTGAACCGGTTCTGATCGAAGGTAAAGCAATCCAGCTGCACCCGCTGGTTTGTGCGGCATATAACGCCGACTTCGATGGTGACCAGATGGCTGTTCACGTACCGTTGACGCTGGAAGCCCAGCTGGAAGCGCGTGCGTTGATGATGTCTACCAACAACATCCTGTCACCTGCGAACGGCGAGCCAATCATCGTTCCTTCTCAGGACGTTGTATTGGGTCTGTACTATATGACCCGTGACTGTGTTAACGCCAAAGGCGAAGGCATGGTTCTGACCGGTCCTAAAGAAGCTGAGCGTATTTATCGCGGCGGTCTGGCCTCTCTGCATGCGCGTGTCAAAGTGCGTATCACCGAAGAGATCAAAAATACCGAAGGCGAAGTTACGCACAAGACGTCGATTATCGACACGACTGTCGGTCGCGCCATCCTGTGGATGATCGTGCCAAAAGGTCTGCCGTTCTCGATCGTCAACCAGCCTCTGGGCAAAAAAGCTATCTCCAAAATGCTGAACACCTGTTACCGCATTTTGGGCCTGAAGCCGACCGTTATTTTTGCTGACCAGATCATGTACACCGGTTTTGCTTACGCTGCCCGTTCAGGCGCGTCAGTAGGTATCGATGACATGGTAATCCCTGCGAAGAAAGCAGAGATCATCGAAGAAGCAGAAACCGAAGTTGCTGAAATCCAGGAACAGTTCCAGTCTGGTCTGGTCACTGCTGGCGAACGCTATAACAAAGTGATCGACATCTGGGCTGCGGCCAACGAACGTGTTGCTAAGGCAATGATGGAAAACTTGTCTGTTGAAGACGTCGTCAACCGTGACGGTGTTGTTGAACAGCAGGTTTCCTTCAACAGTATCTTTATGATGGCCGACTCCGGTGCGCGTGGTTCTGCTGCACAGATTCGTCAGCTGGCTGGTATGCGTGGCCTGATGGCGAAACCAGATGGTTCCATCATTGAAACGCCAATCACCGCGAACTTCCGTGAAGGTCTGAACGTACTCCAGTACTTCATCTCTACTCACGGTGCTCGTAAAGGTTTGGCGGATACCGCACTGAAAACGGCTAACTCCGGTTATCTGACCCGTCGTCTGGTTGACGTGGCACAGGATCTGGTCGTGACCGAAGACGACTGTGGTACTCACGAAGGCATCATGATGACTCCTGTCATCGAAGGTGGCGACGTTAAAGAACCACTGCGCGAACGTGTGCTGGGTCGTGTGACTGCAGAAGATATCCTCAAGCCGGGTACGGCGGATATCCTGGTTCCACGTAACACCCTGCTTCACGAGAAGACGTGTGATCTGTTAGAAGAGAACTCTGTCGACAGTGTGAAAGTACGTTCAGTCGTAAGTTGCGAAACCGACTTTGGTGTGTGTGCAAACTGCTACGGTCGCGACCTGGCACGTGGTCACATCATCAACAAAGGTGAAGCGATCGGTGTTATTGCAGCACAGTCCATCGGTGAGCCGGGTACCCAGCTGACGATGCGTACGTTCCACATCGGTGGTGCAGCATCTCGTGCGGCAGCAGAATCCAGCATTCAGGTTAAGAACACCGGTACCATTAAGCTGAGCAACCACAAGCATGTTAGCAACTCTAACGGCAAACTGGTTATCACTTCCCGTAACACTGAGCTGAAATTGATCGACGAATTCGGTCGTACCAAAGAAAGCTATAAAGTGCCTTACGGTTCCGTGATGGGCAAAGGTGATGGTGCATCTGTTAACGGCGGCGAAACCGTGGCTAACTGGGATCCGCACACAATGCCAGTTATCAGTGAAGTGAGTGGTTTCATTCGCTTTGCCGATATGGTGGATACTCAGACCATTACCCGCCAGACCGACGACCTGACCGGTTTGTCTTCTCTGGTGGTTCTGGACTCTGCAGAGCGTACCGGTAGCGGTAAAGATCTGCGTCCTGCACTGAAAATCGTTGATGCTAAAGGCGACGACGTATTGATCCCAGGTACTGATATGCCTGCTCAATACTTCCTGCCAGGTAAAGCGATTGTTCAGCTGGAAGATGGTACTCAGATCCACTCTGGTGACACCCTGGCGCGTATTCCTCAGGAATCCGGCGGTACCAAGGACATCACCGGTGGTCTGCCACGCGTTGCTGATCTGTTCGAAGCACGTCGTCCGAAAGAGCCTGCAATCCTTGCTGAAATCAGCGGGATCATCTCCTTCGGTAAAGAAACCAAAGGCAAACGTCGTCTGGTAATTTCTCCGTTGGATGGCAGCGATGCTTACGAAGAAATGATTCCTAAATGGCGTCAGCTGAACGTGTTCGAAGGCGAAGTTGTGGAACGTGGTGACGTCGTATCTGACGGCCCTGAGTCTCCGCACGACATTCTGCGTTTACGTGGTGTTCACGCGGTTACCCGCTACATCACCAACGAAGTGCAGGAAGTTTACCGTCTGCAAGGCGTTAAGATTAACGATAAACACATCGAAGTTATCGTTCGTCAGATGTTGCGTAAAGGCACCATCGTTAGCGCTGGTGGCACTGACTTCCTGGAAGGCGAGCAGGCAGAAATGTCCCGCGTTAAAATCGCTAACCGCCAGCTGGAAGCTGAAGGCAAAATCACGGCGACCTTTACCCGTGATCTGCTCGGTATCACCAAAGCCTCTTTGGCGACCGAATCCTTCATCTCTGCAGCGTCGTTCCAGGAAACCACGCGCGTTCTTACCGAAGCCGCTGTTGCGGGTAAACGTGATGAACTGCGTGGCCTGAAAGAGAACGTTATCGTTGGCCGTCTGATCCCAGCCGGTACCGGTTACGCTTATCACCAGGATCGTGCACGCCGTAAAGCACAAGGCGAAGTGCCAGTTGTACCGCAAGTCAGCGCGGATGAAGCAACGGCTAACCTGGCTGAACTGCTGAACGCAGGTTTCGGTAACAGCGACGATTAATCGTCTTCTGTCGAAACGCATAGAACCGCTCCTTCGGGAGCGGTTTTTTTTTGCCTGAAGTGTGCGAGTTGAAACGATCTGAAAAGAGGAGCCGGAACAGGGAACTGGACGATAACCTGTTCCGGCTATTTGGAAGCAGCGCCGGGATGAGTGGCGCCGGCCAGTTGCGAATATGCAGTGGCAAAAGCACATTAATGCTCCTGGCCTGCTGGTGCGAGGGGCAAAATTACTTTATGGAATCTGCATTCCTGAGAGTTTACTTGTTTGCCATCCGGCGACATTTTCCTGCGAGACGCGCCCCAAAAAACTGTCCCAGTCTTTCCAGACCGGTTGCAGCCCGGCTCGGGTCAATGCGTTCGCTACGTGCTGAGGTGAACGGTTGTCGTGCGGTGCAAATTGTTCAAGTTCAGGATGATTATCGGCATAGCCACCGGGCTGTGTTTTAGATCCTGCACTGACAGTGTTGATCGCCAGCGGAATAACGTGATCCCGGAAATAGGGGGATTCGCGTGTCGACAGTGAGAGCTCGACATCCGGCGCGAGCATTCTGAAAGCGCAAATCAGTTGTAACAGCTGATTTTCTTCCAGCAGGGAAGCCGGTTCGATGCCACCGGTACAAGGTCGCAGTCTTGGAAACGCCACCGAATAGCGACTTTGCCAGTAGGTTTGTTGCAGATACAACAAATGTTCGGCCACCATATAGCTGTCAGTCCTCCAGTTGCCAGAAAGTCCGAACAGCGCCCCCAAACCGATTTTGTCGATTCCCGCACGCCCGAGCCGGTCTGGTGTTTCCAGCCGCCAGAAGAAATCCTGTTTCTGTCCGCGAAGATGATGCAAAGCATAGGTAGGCGCGTGATAGGTTTCCTGATAAACCAGCACGCCATCCAGCCCCAGCGTTTTCAGCTCAGCATATTCTTCCTGTTGCAGCGGCTGAACCTCAATCATCAGTGAATCGAAATGGCTTCTGATCGCGGGGAAATGACGGCGGAAATAGTCCATGCCGACCTTTCCCTTATGTTCGCCGGTGACCAGCAACAGATGTTTGAAACCCAGCGCATTCAGCGCTTCGCATTCCCGCCTGATTTCATCTTCGTCCAGCGTTTTACGTTTGATTTTATTGCTCATCGAAAAGCCGCAATACGTACATTCGTTGGCGCAAAGATTGGATAAATACAATGGCGCGAAGAAATTCACCGTATTGCCGAATCGCTGGCGCGTGAGTTGTTGCGCGCGTTGCGCCATCGGTTCCAGGTAAGGCAGCGCGGCGGGAGAAATCAATGCCATGAAATCTTCACGACTGATTTTGTTGCGGCTGAGCGCCTGTTCGACATCACGGGATGTTTTGCTATTGATACGCAGTGAAATATCATCCCAGTCCAGCGTTGACCACACATCTGTGAAGTTATTCATGACAACACCTGCGAGGTATTGAGGAAACCGGTCAGCGGGCTGGATGCGCTGGCGTGTCGTTGTCTGCCGCCTAATCCGCTTTGACGGGCGATAATCCCGGCCTGAACGGCCAGCCTGAATGCCGTTGCCATAGCAACCGGATCACCTGCGACAGCAATCGCCGTATTGACCAGCACGGCATCGGCCCCCATTTCCAGCGCTTCAGCGGCCTGGCTTGGTGCACCAATGCCAGCATCAACAACGACCGGAATGCGAGCCTGCTCGATGATGATTTGCAGAAAATCACGGGTTTGCAGCCCCTGATTGGAACCGATCGGCGCACCCAGCGGCATGACGGCGGCGCAGCCCGCTTCTTCCAGACGTTTACACAGCACCGGATCTGCGCTGCAATACGGCAAAACAACAAATCCCTGTTTCACCAGAATCTCTGCGGCTTTCAATGTTTCAACGGCATCGGGCAGCAGATATTTTACGTCGGGATGAATTTCAAGTTTCACCCAGTTTGTGCCCAGTGCTTCTCTTGCCAGTTGTGCGGCAAATACTGCCTCTTCAGCTGTTTTAGCGCCCGATGTATTGGGCAGCAAACGGATGCCGAGCTGTTGCAGAGGAGACAGAATATCATCACCTCCGCGACGCAGATCGATGCGTTTCATCGCCATAGTCACCAGCTGAGAGCCAGATGCTTCAAGCGCCTGTTGCATCAACGCCGGACTGGCGAATTTTCCTGTTCCGGTAAAAAGGTGCGACGTGAATGTGGTATCAGCAATTTTTAACATGTCAGCCTCCGGCTATCGCCTGAAAGAGCAAGATCTCATCACCGTCTTCCAGTAAATGAGCTGGCCAGTTATCACGGGGGATAATGACCTGGTTAACCGCCAGTGCGCTGCCTGCAGGGTTTAACGCCAGCAAATTGAGCAGGTTTAGTAACGTGAGCGGTTGACTGAATTGGTGTGGTTCATCATTGACCAGAATGTTCACACGTGGCCTCCGCAGATGGCACAGGCAGATGAACGCGTGAGTTGCAGTGAACGCCAGTTTTGCGTTTTTCCATCGAACAGACGTAATTTGCCGCTCAGTACAGAAGGCATACCAGCCAGAATCTTCAGCGCTTCCAGTGCCTGCAATGTACCAATGGTACCGACCACCGGGCCGAGCACGCCGGATGTACGGCAGTTGCGCTGTACGGTTTCCTGATCCGGATATAAACAGGCGTAACAACCGTGAGCGTAAGGGGCTTCAATAACCAGAAGTTGTCCGCTGAATCCGACGGCGCTGCCGCTGATCAAGGTTTTACCGGCATCCACACAAACTTTATTAACTGCATGCCGGGTTTCCATGTTATCGCTGCAATCCAGAACGATATCGGCGTCCGATACGGCACGGGTCAATGCTTCTCCCGACAGACGTTCCGTGATGGCCACGGCTTCGCAAAGCGGATTCAGGCGCAGCAGTTCACGCTTTGCCAGAACGGCTTTGGGCTGATCGAGATCTGCCGTACGGTAGAGGATTTGCCGCTGAAGATTGGTGATATGCAATTGATCGTCATCGGCCAGAATCAGCTTACCTACGCCTGCTGCTGCCAGGTACAAGGCTGCGGGAGAGCCGAGGCCACCAAGGCCGACAATCAGTACTTTCGCCGCCTGTAATTTTTCCTGTGCCAGCGGACCGAATTCCTCCAGCATCAACTGGCGGCTGTAGCGCATAAAAGCCGCATCGTTAAGCATCTTGCGGCACCTTGCTGGCGCATAAGGCCAGCAGTTGTGCCGTCGCTGCACGCCAGTCCGCCGCCTGAGTAATGGCACTGACGACGGCTATACTGCCGACGCCGCAGTCGAGAACCGACGCCGCGCGGTCGATGCTGATCCCACCAATGGCCACCGTCGGAAAGCTGCCATCGAGCTTCTTAACATGTCGGGTGAGTTCTGCCAGCCCTTGCGGCGCCGAAGGCATATCTTTGGTCTGCGTCGGGAAGATATGGCCGAGGGCGATGTACGAAGGATTCACCGCGACAGCGCGTGCCATTTCAGCATCGTCATGCGTGGAAACGCCCAGCCGTAAGCCGGCCTGACGGATAGCCTCAAGATCGGCAGTATCCAGATCTTCCTGACCCAAATGCACCCCATACGCCTGATGCTTGACCGCCAGACGCCAGTAATCGTTGATGAATAACCGGGCCTGATATTTTTTACCGAGCGCGATGGCATCAATAATTGCTGGCTCGGCTTGCTCATCAGGCAAATCTTTCACACGCAGTTGCAGTGTTTTAACGCCCGCGTCCAGCAGACGGGCAATCCATTCCACGGTATCAACGACCGGATATAAACCGAGGTGGAATGGAACGGCAGGAAAGGATTGAGAGGACGGATTCATTTGCTGCTCTCCGAACTGAGGTTATCGGCCGGGTGATAAAGCTCACCGCCGCGCGAACGGAATTCGGCAGACATCTGCGCCATACCGGATTCAACGAGTTCTATTGGCTGGGCTTTGGCTTCAAGCGCAGCGGCGTAATCGCGAACTTCCTGAGTGATTTTCATCGAGCAGAATTTCGGGCCACACATCGAGCAGAAGTGTGCAACTTTGCCGGATTCCTGCGGCAGCGTTTCATCGTGGTAGGCGCGTGCCGTTGCCGGATCGAGAGCCAGATTAAACTGATCTTCCCAGCGGAATTCGAAACGCGCTTTTGACATGGCGTTATCGCGGATTTGGGCACCCGGATGGCCTTTGGCTAAATCGGCAGCGTGTGCTGCGATTTTGTAGGTAATCAAACCCTGCTTAACGTCTTCTTTGTTCGGCAGGCCCAGATGCTCTTTCGGCGTGACATAACAGAGCATGGCGCAGCCAAACCAGCCAATCATCGCGGCGCCAATACCGGACGTAAAGTGATCGTAACCCGGCGCGATATCGGTAGTCAGCGGACCAAGGGTATAGAACGGGGCTTCGTGACAATGCTCGAGTTCTTCGGTCATGTTGCGGCGGATCATCTGCATCGGCACATGTCCCGGACCTTCGATCATCACCTGAACATCGTATTCCCAGGCAATTTTGGTCAGTTCGCCCAGCGTGCGTAATTCGGCGAATTGTGCTTCGTCATTGGCATCCTGAATCGAACCCGGACGCAGGCCGTCGCCCAATGAAAGCGAGACATCATAGGCGGCGCAGATTTCACAGATCTTGCGGAAATGCTCAAACAGGAAGCTTTCGCGATGATGTGACAGACACCATTTCGCCATGATCGAACCGCCGCGCGACACGATCCCGGTCAGGCGTTTGGCGGTCATCGGCACATAACGCAGCAACACACCGGCGTGAATGGTGAAGTAATCGACGCCTTGCTCGGCCTGTTCAAGCAATGTATCGCGGAATATTTCCCAGTTCAGATCTTCGGCCACACCGTTCACTTTTTCCAGGGCCTGATAAATCGGCACGGTGCCGATCGGTACCGGACTGTTACGCAGGATCCATTCACGGGTTTCATGTATATAACGTCCGGTGGAGAGATCCATTACGGTGTCCGCGCCCCAGCGTGTCGACCACACCAGTTTCTCCACTTCTTCTTCGATGGAAGATGTCACCGCCGAGTTGCCGATATTAGCGTTCACTTTCACCAGGAAATTACGCCCGATGATCATCGGCTCTGATTCAGGGTGGTTAATGTTGGCGGGAATAATCGCGCGCCCGGCTGCCACTTCCTGTCGCACAAACTCTGCAGTGATACTGGCGGGCAGATGCGCGCCAAAGCTTTCGCCGGGATGTTGCTGGCGCAGAACCTCGCCGCGGATCCGTTCACGCCCCATATTTTCGCGAATGGCGATAAATTCCATCTCAGGTGTGATGATGCCTTTGCGGGCGTAATGCAGTTGCGTGACATTTTTACCCGCAATGGCTTTGCGCGGGCGCGGCAGGTGTTCGAAGCGGAGGTGGTCCAGCCCGTCATCCGCCAGCCGCTGCTGAGTAAAACCGGAACTGACCTGTGAAAGTTCCTGCGTGTCCGCACGCTCGTTTATCCAGCGGGCGCGTAATTTTCCCAGACCGGTATGCACGTCGATAACTGCCGCCGGATCACCGTAAGGTCCGGCGGTGTCGTAAACAGGAATTGCTTCGTTTTCTTCGAACTGCGGATTGTCTTTGCCGCCGCCGACCAGCGTCGGGCTGAGCTGGATTTCACGCATCGGCACGCGGATATCTTCGCGGTCAGCTTCAAGATAAATACGCCGGGAGTTGGGGAAAGCTTCGCCCTGCAAGCTGTCGATAAACGATTGTGCCTGCGCGCGTTGTTCACGGCGATTTGACGGTTTCTTTTCAGAAATAACGGGTTTTTGGGTACTCGACATAGCAAATTCCTCGCAAAAAAACGTGATGGAAAATTGCTTGTCAGGAGGTTTACGGCAGGAGTAAAAATGGGCGGTGCAGCACGGGCGGCCTTATGCAGGCAGATGCCTGATTGCGCTGAACGCATAACATTACTCTTGTTCCCTTCGCGGGTACTAACCCGATCAGGTTCCGCGGATCCCGAATTAACGGTCTCAGCCTGGCGTAATTCTCAACAGAAAATTATGCGCTAGGCACTCCGACAAGAAGCCTCAATATAGGAGGCGTTTTTTTAAACTACAAGTAAAACCATAACCCTGAGCAGGGTTTTATTGTGGCAACGTGTTAAGCCGGTCTGGCGAGATCAGGTTCATTTTCCGAAGGTGGCACACTCTCCGGGGCTGGCTCAAAAGCCATGATAATTAATTGATCTTCCAGTTGAAAACGGGCATCTAATGCCTCACCGATATCCGATAATGCATAGTGAAACGCGAAAGCATTGTCATCGTCAATATCAGTTTCTGTGTAACTGTCATGGAAAGCCATGATAGCTTCAGTATTCAGCTCCAGAGCAGGGTAGATTTTTGCCGCCTGTACTTTTTTCGGGCTGCCTGCGCCATCGACTTCTTCAATGATGCGTGGATAGAGATGAAAATGCCCGGCAGAAAGATAGTCGACCAGATGATGGCAAAAACTGTCCAGCGCCTTTTCATTCAAAGGTGTATGTTTTTCTTTATTGGGTTTCAGACCGACGAAAGTGCAGTACGAAACCAGCAGTTCTTTGCGTGCGTGCAGCCATTGATCCACTAACTCATTACTGCCACCAACGCGTTGGGTCAGTCTTTCCAGACGATTTAGCATGGTTGACTCCGTGAGCGACAAAAAAAGTAACCAAAAGTTACTAATATGTAAATATCTTACTCAGATTGTCAGTCCCGACGAGGTTATGCAACAACAATTATGGAATTACAGATTACTGAGCAACACAACGGTTGGTGGATCATCAGCCAGGAAGGCAAGCTATGGCTGCCTGAGGGTGAACTGCCGTTTGGCAGCGCCGCACAATTTTCTCTGACCGGTAAAACAGCGCGGCAGATCGGCGAATGGCAGGGCGAACCTGTCTGGCTGGTTCGTCAGACGATGCCAAACCATATGGTTTCCGCCCGTCAGTTGCTGGATCAGGATCGCGGATTATTCCAGTTGGTCGGGCGTGGTGTGCAGTTGTCAGAATTTTACCGTTCTCACAAGTTTTGTGGTTACTGCGGACATGAAATGCACGTCAGCAAAACCGAGTGGGCTGCACTCTGCGGGCACTGTCGCGAACGCTATTATCCGCAGATTGCGCCCTGCATCATTGTGGCTATCCGTAAGGGGGATGAGATTTTGCTTGCGCAGCATGTCCGCCATCGTAATGGTATTCACACGGTTCTGGCGGGTTTCGTGGAAGTCGGAGAAACGCTGGAAGAAACTGTGGCACGTGAAGTGATGGAAGAAAGTAACATCCGGGTGAAAAATGTCCGTTACATCAGTTCCCAGCCCTGGCCGTTCCCCAATTCGCTGATGATGGCATTTATGGCGGATTACGACAGTGGCGACATACAACATGACCCGAAAGAGTTGCTTAACGCGAATTGGTATCGCTTTGATGCATTGCCGCAGTTGCCACCGCCCGGGACGATTGCGCGCCGCCTGATTGAAGACACCGTTGCCCTTTGTCGTGCCGAACACGAAGAGTAGAGGCGATTTTACGTGATAGAATGCTGTCAGATGATTGTCGGGCGGCCCGAATACTGAAGGAAAGAGCAAGAATGAATGAGTTGAAAAACGACCGCTACCTGCGTGCTTTGTTACGTCAGCCAGTGGACATTACACCGGTCTGGATGATGCGTCAGGCTGGTCGTTATTTGCCGGAGTACAAAGCAACCCGCGCTGAAGCCGGTGATTTTATGTCGCTGTGCAAGAATGCCGAGCTGGCCTGTGAAGTGACTTTGCAGCCGCTTCGTCGCTATCCGCTGGATGCGGCGATCCTGTTCTCTGACATCCTGACCATTCCTGATGCGATGGGGCTGGGGCTCTATTTTGAAGCCGGTGAAGGCCCGCGTTTTTCTTCACCACTGACGAATCGTGCCGATGTCGAAAAACTGCCGGTTCCGGATCCTGAAATGGAACTCGGGTATGTCATGAATGCCGTGCGTACCATCCGTAAAAACCTGCAAGGTGAAGTGCCGCTTATCGGTTTCTCCGGCAGCCCGTGGACGCTGGCGACGTATATGGTAGAAGGGGGCAGCAGTAAAGCCTTCACCAAAATCAAAAAGATGATGTACGCCGATCCGGCGACTATGCATCTGTTACTCGATAAAGTGGCAGACAGCGTCATTCTTTACCTTAATGCACAGATCAAAGCTGGCGCCCAGTCTGTGATGATTTTTGACACCTGGGGCGGCGTGTTGACTCCTCGCGATTACCGCGAATTCTCCCTGAACTATATGCACAAAATTGTTGATGGTCTGATCCGTGAAAACGAAGGACGTCGTGTGCCGGTGACTCTGTTTACCAAAGGCGGTGGTCAGTGGCTGGAAGCGATGGCCGCAACGGGGTGCGACGCGCTGGGTCTGGACTGGACCACCGATATTGCCGATGCACGCCGTCGTGTGGGTGACAAAGTCGCGATTCAGGGCAACATGGATCCTTCAATGTTGTATGCCTCGCCAGTGCGTATAGAACAGGAAGTGGAGACCATTCTGGCCGGTTTCGGCAAAGGCAATGGTCATGTGTTCAATCTGGGCCACGGCATTCATCAGGATGTCCCGCCGGAAAATGCGGGTGCCTTTGTGGAAGCGGTGCATAGCCTGTCCCGGCAATATCACGAGTGAAATCCCGGTATGATCGATACCCGTGCTTTACGTGAAGAACAACGGATCCTCGCAGATCAGATCGAACTGCAGGATCCGCCAGGATTTACCACTCCCGCGTTGATCGCGGGAGTGGATGTCGGTTTCGAACAGGGCGGTGAGGTGACACGTGCGGCGGTGGCTGTTTTGCGCTACCCAACGCTGGAACTGGTGGAATATCAGATTGCCCGCATTCCCACTGTTATGCCATACATTCCCGGTTTCCTTTCCTTCCGCGAACTTCCCGCACTGCTGCAAGCCTGGCAGCAACTCTCATTGCAGCCTGATTTGGTTTTTGTCGACGGGCAAGGGATCGCGCATCCGCGCCGTCTCGGCGTTGCCAGTCACTTTGGTCTGATGATCGACGTGCCGACGATTGGTGTGGCGAAAAGTCGTCTATGCGGTCAGTTCCTGCCATTAGGCGATGAACTACACAGCCGCCAGGCGCTGTACGAAGGGGATGAACAGATTGGCTGGGTGTGGCGCAGCAAGCTACGCTGTAATCCATTATTCATCTCACCCGGTAATCGTATCAGCATGGATTCATCGTTTTATTGGGTCGAACAGTGCATAAGGCAATATCGTCTGCCGGAGCCTACCCGTTGGGCGGATGCTGTGGCATCAAACCGGGCGGCGTTTCAACGCTGGCAACGGTTGAGTGATGATCTTTAGGAATCAAGGAATAGGGATATTGATTTATTTCAGGTAAACTCCCGCGCAGAAAAGTTAACGAGATCAACTCATGTTACGTAATCCAATTCATTTACGTCTCGAAAAGCTGGAAAGCTGGCAACACGTGACGTTTATGGCGAGCTTGTGTGAACGCATGTATCCGAACTATCAGGCATTTTGCCTGGAAACCGGGTTTGGCGAACCACAGCTTTACCGCCGCATCCTGGATTTAATTTGGGAAACGCTGGTGGTAAAAGACGCCAAGGTCAATTTTGACTCACAGCTCGAAAAACTGGAGGAAGCGGTGCCTTCTTCTGATGATTACGACATCTATGGGGTTTATCCGGCCATTGATGCGTGTATTGCATTAGGCGAACTGATTCATTCGCGTCTGAGTGGCGAAACGCTGTCTCACGCGGTTGCCGTCAGTGAGACGTCAATTCGTACTGTCGCGATGCTGGAAATGACTCAGGCCGGGAAAGAAATGACCGATGAAGAACTCAAAGTCATTCCTGCCGTTGAAGAAGAATGGGACATCCAATGGGAGATTTTTCGCCTGTTGGCTGACTGTGAGGAGCGTGACCTGGAATTAATAAAAGGGTTACGTTCTGACCTGCGTGAAGCTGCTGTCAGTAACATTGGCATAAATTTAGCGCAATAAGGCAAGAAAACGTGATTTAACGCCTGATTTGTCGTGCCTTAAGGCTTCACATCCGCACCCTGTCTGGTCTACATTTGGGGGGCGTAAAAAAAGTGGCTATCGGTGCGTGTATGCAGGAGGGTGCTGTCAATCGGCATATCCGTCGCACTTGATGCTTTGCAAACGATAAACACACTGTAAAGGATAACTTATGAACAAGACTCAACTGATTGATGTAATTGCGGACAAAGCTGATCTTTCCAAAGCACAGGCCAAAGTTGCTCTTGAATCTACCCTGTCTGCTATTACCGAGTCTCTGAAAGAAGGTGATGCTGTACAATTAGTTGGTTTCGGGACTTTCAAGGTAAATCATCGTAACGAGCGTACTGGTCGTAACCCACAGACTGGTAAAGAAATCAAAATCGCAGCTGCAAACGTGCCTGCGTTCGTTTCTGGTAAAGCTCTGAAAGACGCTGTTAAGTAATTGCTTGCAGTGAAAAGAATAAGCGGGGGGGCCTTTAAGGCCCTTCAGTTTATCACCCCCGGACTGGTAGCAGGTTTACTGGTGCTCGGTCTGGTGGGTTGCAGTTCTAAAAAAGGCCCTGAGTTATTCTTTGCCAGCGGCTATGTCGCTGATCAAGGTATCAACCGGCTCTGGCGCGAAGACAGCGCACAGCACGAGCCTCAAACCATTCTCAACGTCTATAGCCCCTATTACGGCGGCGATACAATTATTACCCGATACGAATTCCAGCAGGGGCAATTGCACCTGATTAAAGAAACCCATGCGACTAAAACTGATTTGGGTGTCATGCTGCGTTTTGACGAGGGTGGCAACGTTAGCTTTATGCAGCGACAACTCCCTGAGCGCCGCGAGAAGTTATCGTCAGACGAAATCGAACGCTATAAATATGAAGCGTCAAAAATCCTCGATCTGAGCAATGCGCTGCGGGCAGGGAATGTCAGGCTGGTCCAGGCACGCTGGCGCAAAGGGTTAATAACGACCTGCGCAGGTGAGCAGGTGACGCCGGCACTGACTGTCCGTTCACAGGTCTGGCTGGCGAAACGGGCCAGCCGAAGTAATGATAATCTGGGCTTAGCCTGGCTGACGGCTCCGCAAGGCAACGAACTGTTGCTGGTCGCCAATGAAGATTTCTGTAAATGGGAACCAAAAGAGTCTGATCTCTGATCCCGTTTTCACTATTGAAAAGGCACGCCGAAGCGTAATGCCGGTCACTTAAGCATTTTTATGAATACAAATTCATTTTTGTGCTTCAAAGGATAATGAAGGAATCAGGCTTATAGCGCTATTTTTCTTCATCGAAGGCCCAAATTCACGGGCCTCATTTCCTTAAGTGACCGGCATTACGCCGAAGCGTGCCTTTTTTGATCGTCGGGTGAGATGTAATTACTGATTACGTTCGCGGTCGATGGCGCGATAACCGATGTCTTTGCGGCAGAAACTACCTTCCCAATGAATGTCTTTCGCTAAATCATAAGCGCGTGCCTGGGCTGCTTCCACCGTTTTACCCAATGCCGTCACACATAACACGCGACCGCCATTAGTGACCACACGTTCATCCTGCAAACGGGTCCCGGCGTGGAAGACTTTACCATCCGGCACTTCTTCCAGCGGCAGGCCATGAATAACGTCTCCGGTTTTATAATCAGCAGGATAGCCACCGGCTGCGAGCACGACACCCAGAGACGGGCGCGGATCCCACTCAGATGTTTTATCACCCAGACGACCTTCAGCACCGGCCAGGCATAAATCCACAAGATCAGAACGCAGACGTAACATGATCGGCTGAGTTTCCGGATCGCCGAAACGGCAGTTGAACTCGATCACTTTCGGCTGGCCGTCGGCTGAAATCATCAGACCGGCATACAGGAAACCGGTATAAGTGTTATTTTCCGCCGCCATACCGCGAACAGTCGGCCAGATGACCTGATCCATCACGCGTTGATGGATTTCATCGGTTACGACCGGCGCCGGAGAATAGGCTCCCATGCCGCCCGTGTTCGGACCGCTGTCGCCGTCACCCACGCGTTTGTGATCCTGACTGGTCGCCATCGGTAACACATTGCTGCCGTCGACCATGACGATGAAACTGGCTTCTTCGCCATCGAGGAATTCCTCGATAACAATGCGATGACCTGCATCACCGAAAGCATTTCCCGCCAGCATGTCGTGAACGGCGTCTTCCGCTTCTTTCAACGTCATCGCAACAATGACGCCTTTACCTGCTGCCAGACCATCGGCTTTGATGACTATCGGTGTGCCTTTGCTGCGCAGATAAGCCAGGGCGGGTTCGATTTCGGTGAAGTTCTGATAATCGGCACTTGGGATGTTATGGCGAGCCAGAAAATCCTTAGTGAAGGCTTTAGAACCTTCCAGTTGCGCGGCTTCCTGCGTCGGGCCAAAAATTTTCAGACCGGCTGCACGGAAAGCATCAACCACGCCAATCACCAGCGGCGCTTCAGGGCCAACAATGGTCAGGCCGATGTCATGACTTTTAGCGAAAGCCACCAAACCGGCGATATCCGTTGCGGCGATATCAACGTTTTCCAGTAACGGTTCCAGCGCGGTACCGGCGTTGCCTGGTGCAACAAAGACTTTATCAGCCAAAGGTGACTGCGATGCCTTCCATGCCAGTGCATGTTCACGCCCGCCGTTACCGATAATTAAAATATTCATTCGAAGACTCCGGTGAGCGGGCGCAACGCACCCGCTAAAAGAAAATTAATGACGGAAGTGGCGCATGTCGGTGAACAGCATCGCAATGCCGTGTTCGTTTGCCGCGGCGATCACTTCATCGTCACGGATAGAACCGCCTGGCTGGATAACACAGGTAATACCTACCGCTGCCGCAGCGTCGATACCGTCGCGGAACGGGAAGAAGGCATCAGAAGCCATTACGGAACCGGCTACTTCCAGGCCTTCGTCAGCGGCTTTAATACCGGCAATTTTAGCGGAGTAAACGCGGCTCATCTGGCCTGCGCCGATACCGATGGTCATTTTGTCTCGGGCATACACAATGGCGTTGGATTTGACGAATTTTGCGACTTTCCAGCAGAACAGGGCATCTGTCAGTTCCTGCTCTGTCGGCTGGCGCTCGGATACCACACGCAGATCAGCGGTATCAACCATACCCAAATCGCGATCCTGAACCAGCAGGCCGCCGTTAACACGTTTGAAGTCGAGCGCTTTCTGGCGACCTTCCCATTGTCCGCAGGTCAGTACACGAACGTTTTGTTTCGCGGCGGTGAGTGTCAGTGCCTCGGCACTTACCGATGGTGCGATGATCACTTCCACAAACTGACGGCTGATGATCGCTTTTGCCGTTTCAGCATCCAGTTCACGGTTGAAGGCGATAATGCCGCCGAAAGCTGAGGTCGGGTCAGTCTGATAGGCGCGTTCATAAGCTGCCAGTATGCTGTCGCCGATAGCAACGCCGCAAGGGTTGGCGTGTTTGACAATGACGCAGGCCGGTTCAGCAAACTCTTTCACACATTCCAGAGCCGCATCGGTATCCGCAATGTTGTTATAGGAAAGTGCTTTGCCCTGCAGCTGGGTAGAAGTGGCAACCGAAGCTTCGCTGACGTTCTCTTCTATATAGAAGGCAGCGTTCTGATGGCTGTTCTCGCCATAACGCATATCTTGTTTCTTTATATAGCTGAGATTCAGTGTGCGCGGGAACTGGCCGGAAGCCGATTCAGTATCACCGTGGTAAGCCGGAACCATCGTGCCAAAGTAGTTAGCAATCATGCCGTCGTAAGAGGCGGTGTGTTCAAAGGCTTTAATCGCCAGGTTGAAACGAGTCGCCAGCGTCAGCGAGCTGTTGTTGGCATCCATCTCTTCAATAATAGAAGCGTAATCGCTGCTCTTTACTACGATCGCCACATCTTTATGGTTCTTCGCTGCCGAGCGAACCATGGTAGGGCCGCCGATATCAATGTTTTCTACCGCATCTTCCAGTGAACAATCTGGACGTGCGACGGTTTGTGCGAACGGATAAAGGTTAACGACCACCATGTCGATTGGCGCAATGGAATGTTGTGCCATGATTTCATCATCTTTCCCGCGACGACCGAGGATGCCACCGTGAACTTTCGGGTGCAGGGTTTTGACGCGTCCATCCATCATTTCCGGGAAGCCGGTGTAGTCAGAGACTTCAGTGACTGGCAGGCCGGCTTTCGCCAACAGGCTGGCGGTGCCGCCAGTGGAAAGTAATTCAACGCCACGCGAAGACAGAGCCTGGGCGAATTCTACGATACCGGCTTTGTCAGAAACACTGAGCAGGGCACGGCGGATTGGACGAGATTGTTGCATGGTGGTTATATCCTTGGCTTTGGAGTCGCAGTAAAGAGCGTTATCTGAATTCAATGACGCTTTTCTTCTCTTTATATAGAGCAATTTGCAGAAAAACGCGGGATTGAGCTTGGATAACTTCCCTTCGGCGACTGACTTTTCATTTATTACCCCTAAAGGGCAGTGAAAACTGACGCGCGAAATTGTAGCGAAAACGATTGCGCGACGCTCGCAAAATTTGAGATTCCTGTGCCTCTGTGGATAAATCTGTGCAAAACACGGTATAAGCAGTGGGTTTGCTGTGTAATGCAGCAAACGGTGTTTTTTCTTAAAATTAGCCCTTGCGGCCTGCTGAGAACTCCCTATAATGCCGCTCCATCGACAGGGAACAACGTGAACAACATCACG
>NZ_QSNX01000034.1:0-30278 GCF_009498575.1 Rahnella sp. RcJ3 | reverse complement strand
ACCACCTCCGCTCAGGGGGGGATTTATCATGCCGGAATTCTGTTTCTGAATGGAGCAGGATTTTGGGTCAGGGTCAGGGTCAGGGTCAGGGGCAGGGTCAGAAACATCAATATGGCGGTGAGTCTGCGTGCGTGGTTTTTGTCGTCTGTTTTATGGATTGTTTTTTGCATCAGACATCTTTCGGTGTCGGTTATCGGTGCTATGATCGGCATAACTCAGTCAGGTTGTTGGTTTGGGATATTCAGCGATTGAACAGATCGCTTAAATCGGACTGAGTTCCCTTCAAGTAATCTACTATTTGGAACCGCTATTTAGGGGAATTACTTCGGTAATCCATTGATGAACTTCGCTAGCTCAACAATTTGCTCATCGGTAAGGTTGGCTTTAGCTCGGTTTCCTTTACCTTCTATTTTGCCATCACGCCGTGCCTTCAGTCCTTCGATCATGACATCTTCAGAGAGTGTGTTCAGCGCTGGCGCTTGATCCATTGCCTTCTTGTCAGCCAACCGACCGTGACACCCTGAACAACGCTGCTCATAGATCCCTTTCCCCTCCGCCTGAGCCGCCCTAGGCACCAGCAAAACCAATGACAGGCATGAGAAAAGAAGGCATGAGGAGAATACGGAACACTTCATTATGCCCCCAGTGCAATCTGCTGAAATAGCATGGTTAACGCCTGATCGTTGCGCGCCCCTTGATGCACTGCGGTCACTTTCCCCTGGGCATCAATGAGAAATGAGGTCGGTGTACCAATAACGGCATAACGTTCCTGGGTAATTCCAAGTTGATCGCGCACAACGGGGTAACCGATCTGCCGCTGAGACAGCACCGGACGAAGATCCACCTGCTCGGCATCCGTATTTACTGCGACGACCACAATCTTATCGCCATAGGTTTTACTGAGTTTTTCGAGCGTGGCCATTTCAGAGACACAGCCCCCGCAGCTTACCGACCAGAAATTCAGGTAGACCGTTTTACCTTTCCAACGATCCAACGACGCCTGTTCTCCCTGTAAGTCATAGGCCGCCAGTGCGGGCGCCTCTTTTCCCAACGCCACGTTGTCCTGTTTGCAGCCTGCAAGCAACGTCACAGCGACCAAGGCCACCATCAATGAACACTTACGCCATAACATGCTGCTGACTCCCCGTACTGATAACCTTACCGTGCTGTAGGCGGATAATGCGATCGGCGACCCGCCCCAATTCTGGGTTATGTGTCACCATCACAATAGTACGCCCCTGTTGATGCAATTGATTGAGAAGAGCCAAAACACGCTGCTCATTCTCTTCATCCAGATTTCCTGTCGGTTCATCAGCGAAAATAACCGGGGGTTGATTCACCAATGCACGGGCAATACATACGCGTTGCTGCTCTCCGCCAGACAGTTGGCTTGGGAGATGGCTAACGCGATGCGACAACCCAACCTGTTCCAGCACATTGCGCGCTGCCACCTCATCCACCACGCTGTGATAATGCTGCGCCAACATGATATTCTCCAATGCGCTAAGAAAGGGGATCAGGTGGAACTGCTGAAAGACCAGGCCGATCTTATCGGCACGGAACTGACGACGCCCTTCTTCATCAAGCGCAGCCGCATCGGTACCATCCAGCAATACCTGGCCTTCAGTAACGGTATCCAGACAAGTCAAAATATTCATCAGCGTGGTTTTGCCGGAGCCGGATGCGCCCATAATGGCAACGAATTCACCGCGATTAATGCAGATATTGATGTCATCCAAGGCGGTAACCTCGCCAAACCGCTTGAAAAGATGGCGGGTCTCAATCACCGCCTGCGATTCTGGTTGCGGACTGACCAGCCTGACTGTTGAACTCTTCACCTTATTCTCCTTTTAACACTCTGGCCGGTTGAACATCTATCGCATAGCGGGTTGGCACAATCGCCGCCAACGTCGCCACCAACACGGACGAAAGCAACGTGAGTGGGAAAACCGGTGCCCGCAGCGCGATCGCCGCATTGAAAACGGTATGCCCAACCAACTGCGCCAGCAAAAAGCCCAGGACGATGCCCGTCAATGCCGCCGCCAGAGAGATCAACAGAGTCTCTGTTAACATCTGGCGAATAATGTCTCGATCGCCCGCGCCCAGCGCTTTCTGCAACGCGAATTCGCGCGAGCGCTCACTCACCATCGCCAGCAGCGTCGTGTTCACACACAGAGAAGACAAGACGAGGATCACCACAGAGACCACCCCCATCAGCCCTTTGATTTTATCCAGCACTTGCCCTTCAGACGCTGAAACTTTCAGGATCGGCCTGATTTCAAGTTGAGGATATTGCTGGCGTAACTCCCTGGCGAAATTGTCTACCTGGCCAAGGTCATTATTGACATTTAACAGCGCATTACTGATTTTTCCCGGTTGATGCAGCCACTTTTGCGCCAGTTCGAGACTCACGATCAACACATTATCCGTCGCATCGCCGGACTCAACGATGCCCTTGATTTGCAGGCGCTGCTGACCGTCATTCCCTACCAACGTAATGCTGTCACTCACTTTCACCTGTAGTCGATTAGCCAACTTGACGCCAATCATCGCATTGCGATCGTCAAAATTCACCCCGATCCACTGCCCGCTCACCTGCCAGTAAGGCACCAACGGTTGTAGTGAATCAAACCAGACGCCCATCACCACCACTTTCTCCAGTTCGGTACGCGCCATGCCATACAGGTAAGGGCTGCCTGCGTTGATTAGCCCCGCAGGCGCGGTGGTCAAGATCTGCTGGAAATCGGCCTGCGACAGCGTATTGTCGCTGGCCGGGCCAATATAGAAATTGGCACCAAAGGTCCGCAGCTCCTGACTCATCTTGGCATTGATGTCAAAATAGACCGCCGACATCGCCGTCACTATCGCAGCCCCTACAGTCAATGCAGCAAAAACCACGCTCACGCGTTGCATTCTGAGGCGCAGAGCGCGGATAACCAGTAACCAGAACATGCTCTTCACTGGCACCGTTTTTTTCATGCTCCCGGCGGGTTGATCAGCGGCCATACAGCACCTCCACAGGATACAGTCGTGCAATACGTCGCGCCGGGAACCAGGTGCCAATCAAGGCAATCAACACTGAAACGACCAGAACGCAAGGTGCCACAATCCAGGCAAAACTCAGGGGTGCACCGAACAACATCAGGCCGATAGCTTTCGCCAATCCCCACCCGGCTATGCAGCCCAGCACCCCACCCAACAGGCCACTAAGCGCAGCTTCAAGATAGAACAGCAGCATGATCTGCCATTGCCTGGCACCTAACGCTTTCATTAAGCCAATCTCTTTTGCGCGTTCCATAATGGTACTGGTCATCAGCGATGCAATCCCCATCGCCGCAGCGACCAGCGCCGCAAGCGTCACCACCGCCAACAACAGTTGAATTTTTCCAATAACCACCCCCTCAGACGCGGCTACTTGCCAGATTGGCCTCACCGCAGACCCCGAGATGGCTTCTTCCAACTGATGAGCAATCGACGAAACATAGGCCGTGCAATACCAGAGATCATATTCCTCAGCATTCAGCCCTTCGAGGTTCTCGCGCGCCCTGCGTGACAGATCATTTTCCGGCACCGTCAGCGCGGAAACACGAATCGCCTGAACCTTGCCTGGCAACCCCATCAGCGTCTGCACCGCCGCCAGCGGCATAACCAACTGCCGTTCCTCATCACCACCGCTGCTTAAGACGCCGGTGATCTTCAGGGTTAACGCCGCCGCGGGTCCTCTGATTCTGAATGAATCCCCGACTGACCAGTGGTTCTGTATCGCCAGTTGTTTTCCCATCAGAGCCTCCACCGGAGCACCTTCAGCCATCGGCTCCTGCGGCCACTCGCCCTGCACTTGCCAGTAAGGACTAATGATCCGTTGCCCAGTTTGGTAATCCTCCTCATCCGGCACATTGACCGGTTGCGAGAAAAAGGTTCCGAGCACGCCGACGGTTTGCTGAGCAGCGTTTTGCTTATCGACAGTGACATTGCCACTGAGCAGGGGAGCAAAGCCAACGATGTTATTACGCCAGAAGATATCCTTAATATTCGGCAACTCATTTTCATCAAGGAAATCCTGCCCAGCCAGCGGATTGCTACGCTCGCCAAACAAAACAGGGAGAGCCGCCTGTCCGGCGGGCTCAATCAAAATATTGGCGCCATAGGACTTCAACTCCCGCGCCATTTTATCTCCGATATCGATAGAGACGGCCAACAGCGCCGAGATCAACCCCGCCGCGAGAAACACGGTGATAACGGCCAACGACTTGCATCGAACGTTTCTGCGCCACGACTGCCGTAACATAATAGCCAGCATCGTTATTAATCCTCCGGTTCACCGTCTTCCGCGGTCGGCGCGATATCGACAAACTGCCGGGGCTGCGCTCGGAAACGGTTGTAGTTATCTTCGGAAGAGAAGAACCAGGTTTTGCCACCATAGCGGAATTTATACTGCGCACTGATATTAGTCAGATGGCTGCCATCAACCGGATCTTTCACATGGAGCGTCACGACGGTCGTAAAATAATTCACTCCGGTAATCAGCGCATCCCGCCCGATCACCAGTTCCCGATCGTCATTTTTCCAGCCTTCGATGGGGATAGGATTACATCCACCGGGTTTGCCGATTGAGGGGATAAAAATATGGACAGCACAGGCGACGCAGATCACCTGATTGCCCTCCATGACATAGCCCTGATCGCCACACAGCAAACACGCATCGAACACCACACCGAGGCGTAAACGATCCGGGTAGCGGTTGATCACAAAAAAGCGTACAGCCTTACCGTCATCTGACACCCAGACGAAACGGTGCAATTTACCGTCACGGATCTGATCCAGGGGGATATGAACCTGCCCGTCCTCGGCCAGCGTCACGGGAACGGCGGCTGAGAGTTGCGGCGGTTGAGAGGCAATGCGATCCCAGTAGAGCTGGCTTAGCACCACAATCACCACGACAATCCCCATCCATAGCGCAGTACGTCTGGCATTTTGCCATTCAGCCTGTGCTTTACGCCGTAAAATATCGTCAGTCTGTTGGCCGACAATTTTCCGCAAGGCAAACAGCCCGGGCAGCAGAAGTAGCAACAGCAGAATGAGCAAAAGTGCAGGAAAATAACTTAACCAGGCTGAGGCATTCGTTACCTGGGCAACGTAGCTCAACAGCGATTTCGTCAGCCCCAACACCTGTAATTTCATGAGTAACAGCAGCAGATTGCCGCTCAAAGGCAATGCCAGAAGCAGCGAAAGTAGCAACAATAGCGGCCAGCGCGCAGCGGGAAGCGTGCGAGACAGCATCGTGGTCAACACCGCGCAAAGGATGACGGTCGCCAGTGCCAATACAATCGCGCTGATGTTCAACAGAAAATCGGTATTGACTACCGTGGCGCTGGTCAAGGCCGTCAGCGACGAATGGTCTGCCCAATGCAACGCAGCGCCAGTAATCAGCAGGCATTGCCAGAAGAGAGCGAGTCGCTGATGGCGGGAAAATTGGCAGAGAAGAAACAGCACGAGCGCGGCCAATTCAGCCACGGTAAGGCACAGGCGTACAATCTGCCCTGACGGCAGATGACCACCGATTAACGTACCCGCAAGCCAGGCCAGCAGCGTCGCCCATCCCAGAGATCGGATACCCGGCAGGGGACGATGTACCCAACTGAGCCCGATCAGGAGTGCAACGGGGAGAAAAGCCTGCAAAACATTGACAAAAAAATAACTCATCACGCCCACCTGGACGAGGAAAACACCACGTCTGCCCGGCAACTGAGCCCGACAGCCACTGCCTGTTTGCCAAAGCGGAATGGCAAACTTCGCCGCATCCAAACTATGCGATATAAAACTACGCCGCATCTGCCTGACGCTGATGCGGCAAGTCGCTATCAATTCAGACCGACGTACTTGAAGTCAAAACTGACATCAAACGGTTTCCACCAACGGCTGACACCTGTTTCGGTATCCGTGTGGCGGTGCATACCGGCTTTGGATGGCGGTTCGATGTGATATGTCACTTTATAGTTACCCACACCCATCATTTTGATGTTGGCACCATAGTGTGGCCCATCGCTGGCTACCATTGGCATGAATGTGCCTTCCTGCTTGTCGCCCGTGTCAGTATTGACCAACGTATAGGCAATAGTCAGGTACGGCATCCATTCACCTGCACCGAAACCATTTTTACCCCCTTCAGTCGCGTGAATATCCGCTTCCAGATGGATATCCGCTTTCGCAGCGGGCAGACCCATACCACGCGGTTCCATGTCGATAGGTTGCAGATAAACAGCAGCAATCTCCAACTCATTCATTGTGACGGGCTCACCCGCCGGGAACTCTTTAAAGGCAAAGGCTGCGGGTGTAGCAAAGATGCTGGCAATAATGGCACTGGCTATCACACTTTTCTTCATCGTCATGTTACCCATCCCTCTATTATATTGATTATGCAATGTTTGTTTTACGATCCGCATTCAGCGACTGCCGCCGCATCACCCACAGCGCCAGTACGGCAGCCAGAAGTAACACGCCCTGAGGCAACAGCGTTTCTACATAGGGATAAATCCCTAACCCACTGATTTCCGGTACGCCCTGTAATAATGTCGGTTCAAAGAGCTTCCCTTCGATCAACTCCAATACACCTTTCCCGGCGAATACGAATGCCATCAGATACATAAAGCCACCGGTAAACATAAAGAACGGCTTCAGCGGCAAACGCACCACGCTGTAACGCATCACCAGCCAGGCCAGTAGCAGCAACACGCAACCCGCTGCAAAACCGCCCAGAATAGACAAATGCCCCCCCACCGAGCTGGCATCACCGATCAGCGCCAAATAGAACAGCACCGTCTCTGCCCCTTCGCGATACACCGCCAGAAAACTGGTGAGCCAAAGGCCAGCCATTGATCCGCTGCTGAGTGAATGCGAAAGTTTGCCTTCCAGATACGCTTTCCAATGGCGCGCCTCGACCTTCGAGAGCAGCCAGTAACTCATCGAGAACAGCATCACCACGGCAATCAGCATGGTCACACCCTCGAGAAGTTCACGACTGGCGCCCGAATTGGAAAACAGCCACTGGAAGATGAATGCCGTCACCACGCTTGCCAACAACGCGGCATAGACGGACTGGCGAATAAGGGGAAGTTTGTCCTGATGGTTGTTTTTAACCAGATACGCCACGATGGCCGCCACAATCAGCAGCGCCTCGAGCCCTTCGCGCAGGATAATCAGCAGGCTGTAAATCAGCAGACTCCAGTGGGTTTCATTCCCCTCACCTAACATGGTGACGGCTTTATCCAGGTCCTGTTGCAGTGCTGACGCTTGTTCTTGCAGTTGATCCAGCGGTTGCCCGGCTTTGATCATGCTGACCATGCGGGTAAAATAGCCTTCCAACGTGGACTTAAACGCGGCATCACGCGAGCCGAGTTTATTTTCCATTCCGCTGGCTTCAAACAGATCAAAATAGGCATCCTGAACCGCCATCATCGCGGGTTTGCTTTGACCTTGTTTATAGTGATCCAGCGCAGCTGAGATCGCCTGTTCGATCTGTGCGCTGACATGCTTCCAGTCGGCGTCAGTTCCGCCGTCTGCCGGGCCGTTTGCGGCCTGATCGGGCACTGTCTGTTGTTGTTCACGCGTAGTCGGCAAGCCAGGCAATTGCTCTTCAATATCCTGTATCAGCGTGGTTACTCTATAGGCAACGTCGCTCATGTTATCGGGCGTAGATGCGAGAGCGATGAGGGCGCTGAATTGCTGGTTAATTGCCGCCGCCTGCTGCGAGGAACGATTTACACGCACGGACATTTCCATTTCGGAGTTTTTAAACCCCTCATAGTGTGCCTGCTGCACAATTTTCCCGGCCTGCTGAAACTTACCGTCCTGATAATCCGTCACGGCTTGCGCCAGCAAATCATCAATCACTTTAAAACTCTGTTGCCAATAAGGCGCAATGTTACTGTTGCCGTAGGCACCGTGCTGCTGTTGCGCTTCGACGCGATGGCCGTCGGCCAGTACCGGCAAGACACCATCAAGCTCACCCTTTAACCAGTCGATTCTCGCCTGCACCTCAGGAAGCGGTTTGCCCTCGCCGATCATTCGACGGATCTCACCGAAGGTGGCTTCCATTTGGTAACTTTTTTGCGAAGAAATGTTGATACGAATAGGACCTTCAAGATTTTCGAATACCTCGAAATAGGCCATCTGCACTTGCGTACGTGCTTCATCCGTTTGTTTTTGCTGGTAGAGCTTTGAGGTTTTATCGAGACGTTGCTGAATGTCGGTGATCCACTGCTGATAATCAGTAGGCGCGCCGAACGTCAGCGTACTGATGAGCAAGCAGCTACAAAGAAATAAAATCCGTTGCCAGAGAGACATAGTAAATTTCTAATGATAATTACATTTATTCTCATTATCACTTCATCTGGGTGTCAAACCTTGATCCGCGTCAAAGACTGCGCAGATGAATGGCATGAATAAAAACGCCCAAACTGGTCGAAAGGCTATGCCAGAGATCTCATGGAGGCCTTTGAAAACGATATTTTCCCTGATATTTGGTAAGCGCCCGATTGCAGAGATAAAGCCTCTGGAGATCCTCAGCTCGCTTCATAAACTCGAAAAACGTGGTGCCCTAGATAAGCTTCGCAAAATCCGCCAAGCGTGCAACCAGGTGTTTCGTTACGCCATTGTCACTGCTCGAGCAGAAACTAACCCAGTCACAGAGCTGGCAAGTGCATTTTGAGTGCCCCGTTCCAGTAGACATTTTCTGTCCTCACTCCAGCTAGCGTTTAAGTCAGCTATTTTCTACAACTTGTAATGTCTGTGTCTGTCACAAGTGGAGAAAATCAATGAACACTTTTGTTAGTAACATCGGTGTATCGGGGACTCTGATTGCCCTAGATATCGCTAAAAAAACATCACGATGCAAAAATCCGGCACCCGGATGGACGAACATCTTACCTGCGTATCGAAAATACACTGGAAGGGTTCAACCGACTGCTTGCGCTCACCGCTTCACCCCATGATGATATTATCGCGGCCTTTGAACCTACAGCTGATTATCACCGCAATATCGCATGGTGGTTACATAAGCAGGGAATTCAATGCCATCTTGTTTCATCTGTCAGATGTGCGCGAGCTCGTGAGATGCTGTTTAAGACTTGGGATAAAAATGATCGCAAAGATGCCAGTGTCATTATGTATTTGCTCGAACAGGGGTTATCTGCACCATTTTATGATCCTCTGGCTAATGGCATTATCGATATACAGGAGATATCAAACGCATATCATCAGGTTACTCTGGCACGAACCCGATGCCTGAACAGCCTGGTTAACCACTATCTAACCCTTTATTTTCCCGAGGCTGAGCAATTTCTGCATATGTCCCGGGCAGAGTGGTTCTGTCAGTTTTTACTTCAATTCCCTACGCCGTCATGTATCACGTCACTGAACCGGGATATTTTTGTAAAACAGTCATGGGATATTGTTGGCCGGAAACAGTATAAACAGCAGTTTCTTGAACATCTCTATGATGTTGCTGCGGATTCCATTGCATTACCGTTGTCAGAAGATTCTCTGGCTGTGACCACGTTTAGATTACAGCTTCACCGTTATGTCGTGCTTTCGGCCCAACGATTGCAGCTTGAAAAGCAGGCAGAAAATTATTTACAGGAACGGAGTGACTACAGGCACTTACGTACGATCCCGGGAATTGGCGCTATCATTGCCCTTATGATCATTGCTGAAAGCGGCGATCTGACACGTTTCGCTCATTACCGGCAGTACCTCAACTTTTGCGGTTTTAATCTTTCCGCCAGCCAGAGCGGACAAAAGCACAGTGGTTACAGATTGACGAAACGTGGAAATGCGCGGTTAAGATATGCCTTCTGGCTTGCAGCCACCGTAGCCGTAAGAACGAGAGAAAACAGCTTCCGCTCCAAATATGAACGTTATATTCGGGAAAATGGAGATAAGCCAGATTAGAAAAGAAAAGCCATGACGGCTGTAGCAACAAAAGTCGCCAGAGTGGCGCATGCAATTGTAAAGCAGGATATTGATTACAAAGGGTATTATGAAATAAGCCATGGGATGTGATTCAACGAGCCGTAAGGCGCATCGCGACCATTAGATAATGTTCAACGCCCATGGTTTCCTCAAAAAATTCCAGTACAGGCTTTCCTCTCCTCTGGAACTCTTATCTAGCTTCGTTATGCAGTAAAAGAGATGATCACCAAAAACGCCGCATCGCTAAAGTGTGTTTTAAAGCCGTTGTGCAGGAACAGGAGATAAACATGGTCATGAAGCTCATTAGAAAAAAAGCTCCACGGGGTGCCCTGAAACGCTGGCTAACTGAGGAAGAAGAAACTGCTGTTAAAAATATCTTCGGCCACAAGCAGGCGCGCAATGCGCAGGATCGTGCATTGGCGGAACACGTTATCCTTGAAATGCGTGAGAGTGAACTCTGGCTGCAGTGCAGCTGCGTGGCCGGCGACACGCCCGCGCTCAACAGTGCCAAGCTGATGTCTGAAACCCAGACGCTGTTCCTGTCAGGATTTGGTCACAGTCATGATCCGTCCTGTCCGATGTTCCGGGTCTTTAAAGGCGATGAGGATGCCACCCGTTCAGGAACCCGGAAAGTCGCCGGCAGCAAACGCCTCAATTACCGAGATTTTTTACCCGCCGACGAGTCGGAAACGACCATTAAAGCGTCGGGCAAGCCGGTGACGGCAGACGATGACCGAACCCGGCGCAAACGCCGTCCCCGCCTTGCGCGCCTCCTCCTGACGCTCATCGAGGATGCGGGACTGAACACTTTCAGCCCGGTCAGCCCGCTGCCTAACAAGACGGCCAGAATCTGGCTTGACGCCCTTGCAGCCTCGGCGGATGCGCAGGAGTTTATCCGCGGCCGCCGGCTTTCGGAAATCATACGGTTTCAGCCGGCGATGGGCGAAGCTGCTCAGGAAAGGCTGATGCTGGCACTGGAGTGCCCGGACGCAAACTGGCCTGCTGGCAAAGCCCGGGTTTTTTATCAAATATTCATGTCGGACCTGGTCAGCCGTGAGCACGCAACCTTTGCCTGGAACGGCGGTGAACGAATGTTCGCCCCGGAGAAAGGTGTAAGCATCAACGGAGAGTCGCAGGAAGGCGTGAGGCCGCCTTACTGGGTGATCCTGGCCTTCCGGCGCGGGGCTGAGGGTACGATCATATGCAGTGAAGGGTATGCGCACGCTCTGTTTCGGCGTACCTGTCCGGTACCGGTAGACAGCGGGCTGGAGCGGCAAACGCTGGAAGGGATAGCAGAAGTGGCCAGATGGCTCAAAGGCAAAGCGGGCGACCTTACTCTGGTGAAACCCCTGTTTGATATTGAGGTGGACGTCGAGGGAGACAAAGGCTTTGTGCTGCCTGATTTTATCATTCAGGCCATAACGCCAGATGGCCGGGAGCATAGCGTGATCATTGAGACGATGGGATACACCGATGACGAATACTGCGAGCGGAAAGCCGAACAGCATAAAGGGATGCGGACGCTGGGATTACTGCAGACAGACCCACCCCGTTGGCCACAGGAACTGGATAAACCCTTTATCAATCACTTATACGGGGTAATGTTGAATCTGGAAGGTGTGAAAAATGAGTGACTAGAGCCTGACTCTATTGCAGCCTCCCTTAAAGGAATTGCGCACTTTAGGTGTAAAAGCTCAATCCAGGGTAAATGGCGCGTGCCAGCGAGGGGTAGTGAGTTTTAGCAAAGTGATAAGCCAACGTGATGGTAAATTGCTGGCGTGTTGTCGCACCGGATGACTGACGTGTTACCGTGGTGATATCATCGAAATGAGGGTATGAAGAAGGTGGCCAGAACGATAAATCACCCAATATATGGCGTGTTTTTCAGGCGTCATCCCTCGTCCAGGTTAATATGTTCTGAGTCTCTGGCGGGGCAATTATTCAGTTCAGGGGATAATCATTTGTAGACAAGGGGTTAAAATGAGTAGTGACAACGTCATCCGCACATCTAACAGTAATATCGCAAAAAAAATGTATATTTTTTCATTCATTACAGCTTCCCCATTGCTGGTATTTCTAGCCATTTACCTTCACAACCCACAATCTTTTATGCTGAATGATATATCCACCATTATCAATAACGTTCCAACACTCCACTCAGTCAATAATTTTTTACTGAGCTCGGTAATGAGCGCGTATTGTAAGGCAGCACCGGTTTGGGCATTAATTCTAGTTCTTTTTTCATATAAAGAGTTGCATTTAAAAACGGACAAGTCGATATCATTACTCACTAGAACGTTGGTTTTATTTACCGTTTTATATTTAGGGATAATAACCTTACTATTATTCCATAATGCCGAGCTCACTGAGTCTGGAAGACTGCTCAGGATGATGTCTGCTAATGATTATTTTCTCACCCTGCTCTTTCTTAGTATATTTTTGGTGGGGTTTATTCTTACCACCTATTATGCATTGTTTATTTACGCTTTTTGCAAGACGGTTAATTCAACAAAAAAAGCCCATTGATAAGTTACTGCTCTGCCTACAATGTAACTTGAAATGATGAAGCCCTCATTTAGAGGGTTCCTTGTAAATCGAATTCATTAATATATAAACGTTATAATTAATGCGCAGGGCGAATGACCTCGTTATTAATCCTGTCGACTAATTTATCATCGATAAGTGACGCAGCCAGGCTTATACCAATAATACCCGCGATGGTTACCGCCGTTACCGGGAGTCCAACAGTAGCAGCTACTACCGGTGCTACATAGGCAAGGATCCCCAGTGCGATACCTGTCCCCATACCGCTTAATGCCCAGGACTCCACTTCTAACATCAGAGGATTCCAGTTACCCGTTTGATAGCCTTCGATGGTCTTTTGTCTGACTTTTTCCACTTTAACCACCACGTCTGCTGCAGAGAAAGTTTTGCCAAGGAAACCCAGCTTATACGCCATGTCAGTCGCATTAAGATGGTTCCAGGCATTCACAATCGCGTCCTTGTCACCGGCATTAATTTTCATGCCAGGATTTTGTAAAACCCTGTTCAGGGCCGCCATCGCATCGGCATGGTTACGTATGGCCTTCCCCTGGAAGTTTTTAATGTCAGCGGCGATTTCATTTGCGACACTTTTATACTTCTCGCCAAGGGTTTTGCTGACCTCTTGCCCTACAGAAATAATCATCTCGCTTGTCTGAATCAGTAAATCACGCTCTTCCGCCAACTTTGACTGAATGAAATCTTTTACGGCAGTAACAGCAATTTTGGGGAAACCACTCTCCGGCCCTTTCCAGTTATAAAATTTTGTCGAGATGTTATTAGGATTACCATTATTTACGGTGACAACAACATAACTATCAGGCGTGAGATCGAAAACTAATTTGTAAGTGTAAGGTCCGGTGATCGTTATGCTTTTTATAGTAATTCCGTCTGCAAATGGTTTAGGGATTAAATATGAGCCCGTTTTTGGATCAAAAGACCACGATATTGTTCCACCTGACGAAAATACCTCACCTGAGGTGGGGACAGGGTTGTTAACATATTTTTTATTATCCGATGTTCTGGCGTGGCCGGTAGCAAGATTGCCAATAGCAAGTTTCGTACCATTAACATCCACCCCCATAACCAGGCCACTTAGGCCAATCTGGCCTGCCTGCGTTACGTCAAGTTCTGTCACTGAAATATTCAATACACCATTTTTAGTAATGCTTTGAATTGTGACTTTTGCATAAGGATTGATTTTGCGTGCTGCAGTTATTAAGGAAGACAATTTTTTAATGACGGCAGGATCATGTCTAATAGTTGAAATTTGCTGCTGCTGCTGCTGCTGCGGATTAGCTGTGCCGTTGCCACCATTGTCATTATTACCACTATTGCCGGTTGAGTCTCCGGGAGTCGTGCCGCCGCCACTTTCTGAGCTCCAACCAGTACCATCACCGTATCCACCGTAGTTAAATCCAGGCATTTTTAGACATCCTTATATATTGCAATGAAAAGAGTAAAAAGGCTTTTATACCCGCCAATGATATTCGTAGTTGTAATAGCCCTTTAGCCCGACAACTGTGTTCGTGAAATCACAGTGATCAGACAATATTCGTCAGAGTGAACAGCATCAACGCGTACTAATCGTGTCGGCGGTGGCACAACAATGCGGGAGGATGAGAATATTTTAGAGAAAATTGATCCTCGCGCATTATTTACCTGTCTATGCTTAAGGTTCTGGTGGAGGAACGAAAATGTGTGGACGCTTTACGCAATACGAACCTCGTTCGCATTATATTGAAGTCCTGAATCCCGACGTTGAGCTCGCATTGGCTATCGATGAGGTGCCTATCGATCGGTATAACGTCGCCCCTGGCTCCCGGGTTCTTCTCATTAATCAGCGAGAGGATAAACTCCATCTCGATCCGGTGCGGTGGGGATATCAGCCGGCGTGGGCAAAAGATGCCAAACGGCCGCCGATGATTAATGCGCGGGTAGAAACCGTGGCCACCAGCCGCATGTTTAAGCCTTTGTTTGAACATGTCCGCGCACTGGTGATGGCTGACGGCTGGTATGAATGGAAAAAATCGCCTTCTGACCCAGAGATTAAACAACCCTATTTCATTTATCACCGGTTACACGCGCCGTTGTTTTTTGCAGCCATCTCGCGCTATCACCCCGATGCATTAGAAACACCAGATGACGATGGTTTTGTCATCGTCACCGCGCAGAGCAATGAGGGGCTGGTGGATATTCATGATCGTCGACCGCTGGTTCTCGGCGCTGCGGAAGCGAACCAATGGTGAAATCCGGATATTACTTCCTCCACGGCCCTGACCTTGCTTACAGAAGGGGCAGTATCAGCGGATGAATTCACCTGGCATCCCGTATCCAAATCGGTCGGCAATATTCGCAATAACGGCGCTGAGTTGATCCAAAAGATACCTTCTCCTCTGGTGTGATTCGGGCTTCGCAGAAAACGTCAGAGGTAAGGTTATTGGAAGGGGCAATGGGTCCTGTTAGAAGCATAGGCGGGGGATCCCGCCTATGCGCGCAGGTTCAGATTTTCAATCTCCGGTAATCTTTACCGCGAATATCATTATACCCGTCGGTCATTTGCTGATATTTGTGGCCAAGTAACGTTCGCGTATCCACCCCCTGTTCGCGATACAGCCTTTCCGAAAGAGAGCGCTGCTCCCGGAAGCTCGGTGGCATTTTGCCGACAGCGGCTTCTATGCCTGCCGACTCCCTGCATTTTTGAAACCAGCGCGTCAGAGACCACAGGTGAACCGGCTTGCCTTTATGCTGGATCAGCCAGCCGTTACTGGGACACATGTCCACGACTTCACCCAGCGTGCAGCCCAATGACGCCAGTCTTAACGTCAGAGGCAGGGCTATGCGCTCCGCCGTTTTCTGCTGATCAATATGCAGGTACCCATCCCGGACATGGCTTGAATGCATTTTGCCGATGTCCGCTCTCCGCTGACCGGTCACAATGGCTAACAGCATGGCTCGCTGGAAATAGTCAGGCGCACAATAGCCTGCCGCTTTAAATATCAGAAGCCACTCGTTAAAGAGTAGACGCTCGGTCTTAACAGCGGTCAGCAAGGGACGGGACAGTAATGCAGGATTGTGCCCTGTGGAATTACGCCCTCTCGCTGTGCTTCTAAAAACATATTGGAAAGATTTATCCTTAACCGCCGGGCGGCAAAAGGCGCGGTGTCGGCCTTATGTTTTATTCCAGCGGTTATTTCAGAAATGGACAGCGCGCCCAGAGGCTTCTCCCCCCACGTCACAGAACAAAAATGGATGAGCCGTTTATAGCCCCCCCATGTTTTCGGCTTGATTTCGCCCACAGTAAGCCGGTTCAGCACAATAGCTTCATATTTCAACATCCATTCATTAACAGTAACTGACATAAATCCTCCTGGTTAAATTGAGCTGCCTGCACGGCAGTAACAGAGGTTTATGCAACGAAGAATGTTGTTATTATATAATAATCAAGTAATTGCACCTCATGGTTGTCGTAGCATACTTTGCTTTTTCCTATGTCCATATGTCACCATCAGATCTGCTCTATTTTGATGATCACTCAACACGTGAAGAAAACTTTTCGAGACCCTCCCCCTCCAACCGAAAGTACTGTTTTTCCTCAATTAGAGCGGCGCCAAGGGACAAATAAAACGCCCCCGCTTTGGGATTGGATTTCTCCGCCGTCCAGTCGAGGCGTGAACAACCGTGTTTAATAGCAAAGTTTGCGATAAACCGAATCAACGATTTACCGACCCCCTGACCTCGCGCAATCTCTGATGTAAAGAGCTCTTTCATAAACGCCTGGCCGGAGCAAAGCGGCGCAGGGAACATCAATGTAAAAGTCGCAAACCCCATAAGCACCCCGTTTTTACGAGCGCCGACAACCGTCACGCCTGAGTAGGTGGAGAAGACTTTGTCTGCAAGATAAGTACTCATATCGTCATAGCTGACAACGCCGTGACCAAAGTAATAATTCTCCATTTCGACAAAAAGACTGGCTAGTTCCGGCACATCTGCAACACCACATATCGCAATTTCCATCCGTGCATCACCCTCATTATTTATCGTTTTCCATCGATCGAATTTGCCATAACGTCCGTGTTGTGAATATGAAATCTTCCAGCTATAAAAAAAGCAAGATAGAGGGCCGTTTTGAAAACGAAAAATATCCTACGTTAAGCCTGTTTCTTAAGCAGGGATGACAGGCCCGTTTGAGCGAACAGCAGACATTTATTGATGACTACTAAATTTTTCATTATTTTAAACATACTGCCGATACCAAACCGCGTCAGATAAACTCCGCTATACAAAATTAGGCCAGTTCAGATATGTTATTCCTGACTGCCACCCTGTTCACGGAGTACACCATGCCGGAGTTCTGCTTTTTTAAAAAGGGTAAGCAAATTGTTGTACTGGAAAGCTCGGACGTGGGCAAAGCTTCTCAACTGATTGAACAAGGCTACGAAAAACAGTTTGAAGAGGTCAGTGCCACGAATGAAAAAAACGCGCTTGCACGCTTTGCTGATATTCGCCGAGATAACCAGATAGATCGCGATAACTTCCTGGCAGGGGCTGGGCCTATGCCCCTTATAGGTGGATTAACGGCCATTGCTGCTTATCTTGTTAGCAAAAAGTAGCTCAGCTACGAACGGCTGAGGGTGAACCGCCGGAAAAATGCACCCGCAATATGGCGGGTGATGGTGTCCGCTCATGGCACAGTGCTGTCCACTAGAGGGACTCGTACAGCAGCTAAGAGCGAAAAGCTGACATTGGCTTTCCATGCCTGTAAGAGATTCCCACCGGGCTGGTGGTTTTTTTTAGAGTGTCATTGCCAAACTTATACTGCACCCACTTCTGGTGTTCCCTGATGGAAAGCCAGCTCCCATTGCCCCTGTCAGAATACACCCACCAGCAAGAAGAACGTAGGGATGCTCGGCTGCCGTCCGAGTTAAACGTCTTGTAGTGCAGAATGGCGCAGTACTCTCCTATGCTGAGCAGCCGGAAATCACTGCTAAGAATGATTGTTGGACTTAATTCGACAGCCAGAGATGCTATCGTCTCCGCACGGTCAACTATTACACCTGACCGTGTAATTTCCCGAAATTCGGGATGCAATATCTGTTCAAGCCATTTCCGATCATTCCGCCGGGCACCGTGAAGACTGCATTCAAGTGCTTTCAGCTTTTCCAAGAGCATTTTTCTCACCCTAATTGAACCCTGACAGTTGAATGAATTTATCATAATAGCCAAGGCTAATCTTTAATGCCCCCGAGAGGTAACCTCCGCTTTTGGCACAGGAGTACCAAAGGGCATCTATGAGCGAGAAGCTGACGTTTTGCATAAATTAGTTTTCTGAAGAGCCACACTAATTGGCCATTCATTTTCAAAATTAACAGATATCAAAACGCATTAAAGCAATGTATATATAGGGGTCTTCCCCTGTTGTGGTGGCTATTGTAGGATTTTGGCTGTTCACCGAACAATGGGAGATGTCACTTGAATAATGCTGCTGTTGTCATCAAAAATTACACTTCTGCGTTTCCTGACCCCATTTCGATAACGAAGAATGATACTGTCGTTATCAGCCATTGTGACCTTGAATATCCGGGGTGGGTATGGATAACACTCCCCTCAGGCAAAGCCGGATGGGCTCCCCAACAAATATTTTCTCCCCTCAGTTCTAATGAAGTTACCTGTCTTGAAGACTACACGGCCCTTGAATTATCAGTCAGGTCCAGCGAGAAAATTACTGTCATCAAGTCTCTTAATGGCTGGTACTGGGCGCTTAAACACTCTGGAGAGTCTGGTTGGGTGCCAGAAGAATGTGTAAATCTTTTAAGTATCTAATCAACCCGGAGCACTTTCATGGACGAAAAATCCCTCTATGCTCATATCCTTAACCTGTCCGCACCGTGGCAGGTTAAGTCCCTTTCTCTTGATGAAAAATCCGGTTCTGTGACGGTCATTGTCGGCATTGCTGGGCACGCACAACCCCTCGCCCTGCCAGGGCGTATCTCCGCGTTAGCGCCTTTGGCGCTTACGAGCGTGTACTTCAAAGTTAAAGCCACACCTCTCAAAGCGACACAGCTTTAATAGTTACAACATTCACTTTTAAAGCCACTCTGTTCCGGGCCGTTGGCCCGGAGCGGGGCGGCTTTTCAGGTGGGCGGAGGGGGTGCGTTTGCGCTCGGTGCCGGGGGTTGATGTGGGTGGGGTTTGTTGAATGTTGTAACTAATATAGGGGTGTTGTGCCCCGGCTTGTCCGGGGAGTTCTTCTTTTGCCCTAGCAAATGATGCCGTTGATAAGGTGTGGTTGCCCTGAGCACAGCGAAGGGAGCTACTCCAGATGCCATGCCGTAGGTTGGCTCAGGAGTACTCTTTCTTTAGAAAGCTTGTTTTGTTCAGAAGTAACGTTCGAAATTAATCCTGTCTGAAGAGGGGTTTTCGAAGTTAATGGGATGCCTCAACCGGGGGAATTATCTCTTCGAATTTAAACGATTATTTCTTAATCAGACGTTGGCCAGCGCCGTATCGTGAGCATGCCCCGACCGTCGCCGGTGCACATTTTGGCAGATAACAGACGTGGGGAAGCCTGCCAGGCATCCGCGAACGGAAAAAAGCCAGCATCAGGCCCGCGAAATCGCAGGAAGGGGAAAGGTTTAGAGAGGAATGTGGTTAAGACAGTGGAACGCCGGCGCGCTCCAGGAGCCGCTGATAAAACGTCTCAGCATCCGTGGCCAGCAGCGTCGGGAACTCGGCTTTAAGGGCACTTTCCAGCGACATCTGCGCAACCGTGGTGAGCAGACCACTGGCCGTAAAACGCCGCCAGGCGTTCTCATGCGTGGCCGTGCTATTTTTTTGACGCAGCTGCCGCACTTTACACGCCTGTTCGTCAAGAACGGCGCCAACATCCGCCTCAGTACGCGCTTTCTCATCGCGCAGCTCCGGGCTGACAACCCAGCGTTTTATCTGTCTAAGACGGTTTTTAAGTGAATGGTGGCAGTCAATACTGATGCCCAGACGCGCCATTTTGAGCAGATGACGCTGATATTTCTGCTGCATTGACTCCGCCAGTCCGCTGGCTACCGCCCACTGACGATATTTATGTAACCACTCCCGGATGCTTTCAACGGCGATGCCGCGTGAAGTAAAGCATTTGTCGGTGAGAAAAATACGCATGGGCTTGTTCTGGCCAGAGTCGGCGTCGCGGTCGCGGTGTATCACCACGTAGTCCAGCTGTTCCATGACGCGCAGGGCATGAAGCAGTACGTCATACGCCTTGCGGCCGTTCTCATAAACGTGCAGCGCGTTCATGCGACGGGCTATTTCTTCTACCGGCAGCATCATTTCGAAAAGGTAATCGCTGTCTGGGCTGTAGTCACAATTTGCGGCCAGAACCAAAGAGAGACAGGTCAGCGCCTCACGGCTCTCAGAGCGTGGGGTAATACGCATAGGTTTAGGGGTAAATGAAGGGTCAGACGCACGAGAGTAAGGCGTGTAACCAGTACGACGAAGCGCGATCAAATCGGCATTTCGACGCCAGTCATGCTGACGGAAGCAGGCCACCACTTTTGCAGCCATGCCGCGCGGCGTCTTGCCCGTGTAGACCGGCTGGTTGTTGCGATGCGTCTTCGACTGCCCTTTGCGCAGACGGTTAGCCTCACCCCGACGCGAAGGACGATAAACACTGGCAGAAACACTGTTTGCTACCGGTGAGAATGGAAATATTTGCTCAGACACGGCTCCCAACGCTTATGTTGCGCCGGAGGAGTTGACCTTTAAAAGGCATAAATCTATACTCCCTGCATAGAGCAACAACTCTATACAGTGTTAGTGAGCCCCGATTATCTTCTCCTTAGTCGCCAAACCTAGGAAGATTTTCGGGGTTTTTGCTTTTATGGGCCTGTGAACCTATCTCTCAGCACCCATTTCCTGCCACCTTATGGCGTGGCCAGCCAGAAATCCTCTACTCGATCAGTAATCTAACACTCAATGTGCCAACTATCAAGAATGTGAAGTCTTTACATCTAAGACACCACGTTCAAGCAATTCACGCTCGAGCAAACCTTCAATAAACTGCGCCTGTGTAAGCCCTTCTTCTTCGCAGATTTCAATCATGCGATCTTTAAGGGGGTTTCTTACAAAGACCTTAACTTCTTTATGCGTTTCACGCTTACGTGCAATAGCGGCCAGCTGTCTTTGGCTGGCAGACATTGGTTTACCTTTTCGATATGCGCGTTTTGAATCCGATGAGGAAGTTTTTACATTGTCAGCTTCTGGCATCTCCGCCTCCTCATGTTTTATAAGAGAATATGCAGAGAATACTACAGATTTTTAAATCGGCGACCTAACTTTATGTCAGGCTTGAGCAACGTTGGCGCGCTGCTCACATTATTGAAGTGATGAGCTGATGTTTCGTTAAACGTTAATAAGCAGAGTGCCAGTCGTTATCTAACTGCCAGCGGGACTGCCAGTGAGCAAGGTAGTTTTGTGCCAGGTCAGGCACATCGTGCAGTACCAGAGCGTTCTCCGAATTCGACCGCGCGGCAGACTGGGTATAGTTATATGAGCCAGTTTCGACCGTCTGGCCATCAACAATAATCACCTTGTCATGCATGATTTTAAACTGACTGACGGTGCGCACCGGGATCCCCGCATTCACCAGTAAATTCATCGCGGCCACACTGGCTTTCCCGCGATTGCCGCCCTCATCCAGTACCACCTGGACGTCGACGCCCCGTTTCTTTGCTTCGACCAGCGCACCGGCAATGTCTGGCGAGGTAAACGAGTACCCCATCAGGCGAACGCTTTGACGAGCATCGTCTAAGGTCTGCAGTACCAGCTGCTGCGCGCTGCCTTCCGGTGAGAATCCCACCTGTACCGACGGGGCCGCGCTGGCGGTGCAAACGCCCACATTCAATAATATGGCCAGTAAGGCCACCCGCAATCTGTTGTTTTTCATCAGTCTGTTTCCTCCTGGTAGGGCAATGCATAAATCCCGGATGACACACTGGCGGTCAGCGGTCGCGTTCTCTGTCGGCATCACGATGATCCCCGGCGTCCCGGTTAATCCCAATAGCTCTGCCAGCGCACTGTTACCCGCGATCAGGGCATCTGCCGCTGTGCGGTTCGCGACGTCTTCTTCTCCTGCGCCCGCTGCCGTGGCCACTTTTTCAATATCGTCTGACGTCAGTTTCCCTTCGTTATGGCCGGTGCCGTAAATCCCGTTGTGGTAGGCCATATAGGCATCAGCCCCCTTCTGTTTCCAGATGGCCAGACCCCGGCGTGACGCCTGCGTAGACTCGGGGTAATGCCCGGCAAAAATCGTCCAGTCACGAAAAGCAAACCGCACAGCGGAACCATCAGGCAAAAGAAAAGGAAATGCAGGCTCAGTTTCACGATTTTGCCTCCCGGTTCTTCCTGCGCGCTTTACGGTGTGCGAGGACTTCAGACGCGATGAGCACGACCAGCGACAGGATAAGGCAGGTGAAGGTTGAAAAAGTGAGTACCTGATACGTCAGCTTAACCGAGTAGGCCAGCAACTCACTCAGGCAGTTAGCGATGATGCCAAGCAGAAACAACACGGCCACGACGGGTAAATTATTCATGTTTTTGCTCCTGTTTCCCGCCCTGAACCACCATGCCAAAAGCCGCGACGGACATCCGGCCTTTACGTCCCACCATCAGCCAGCGCGCGGCCCCCTCCACCAGCCCTTCGGCCTGCCGGATGACAAACGCCCCCGGCGAAGGCCAGGCATTAACCACGATAAAGAGAGAGAAAATAAACACCGGCCCGATGACCATGATATCGAGCACGAGCCTGACCGCCGCCCAGCCGGCTGCGGCGCCCGTTTTGAGCGCTGAAAGTTGCATGAGAAATCCTCGGTTCTGAAGAAGGGGTTAAACGGGGGGTTAGTCGGTGAGGTCTGCTGGTCATGAGCCGAAGGGGGCCATGTTCTGGCCGTGGTGGTTTGTGAGAATGAGAAATCACCGGCCATCGATGACCAGGAGGAGGAAGACGAGTAAAAGCCCGTAGAGGAAGAGACGGAAAGGAATGAGAGAGGCAAGCCCCCGACACATACCTGAGAAGAGGGGCGGCGCAGCCGCCCCCTGTCTCAGGGACTGGCGGGCGCAGCCCGCTGGGTGTTTTTTAAGCGCGGCAAAAGTCAGGGAGCGAACCCCCTGCCCACTTATGCCTGTTTGCGCACTTCATCCAATAACTCGGGATGGTGATCGAGTACGCGCAGGAGTTTGATGATCGAAGGGTGTGGCTGTGCCTTACCCTTTTCATAACGCGAAAAGGCATTCACGCCCCCGCCAAAAATCTCGCTGGCCTCTTTCTGTGTGAGTTCAAGTTTTTTACGCACCTGAATGATGTACTCAGGTTCGATGGTTTCCGCGATGACTTTGGCCTTAAATGACTTCACCTTTGCCATGTAGGCCATAGACTGCTCACGATCCATCACGACTTCACCACACGCCGGACAGTGGTCACCTTCTGCCTCGATAACTGTTTTACGGCCACGGAATGAGTAAGGGACTTTTTTGATACCAAACTCAAGTTCTGCACCGCCACAAACGGAACATTTCATATTACTTCTCCTTGAATGAGACGATCAAAACACCGTTACTGACCGTTAGTTTTAGATATACGTCACCACACGACAACTTCGGGCGGTATACGTCCTGCCAGACAGTATGATCATTATAGGTGGTCATACTTTTAAAAAAATCAGCTGCCGTTAATCCCAGGATCGCGCTGCACATATCATCAAATGTCAGCCCTAAATCATCCGCGCCGTTGAGCGCCGTATTGGTGGTTTTCACCTTCCCTGCTGCAACAAGTCCCTGAACGATATGAAGGCGCGTATGTGGAGTTTTCTTTTCCATGTTCACTCGGATTATTGGTTTTTGAGACGTAATTATAACCTCAAAGGTTAGTTTAGACCACAAATATAACCTTTAAGGTTAATTTTAGGTGACGCTATTCCCAGCGTTGTTCGACATGGTTCGCCTTCATGGCATTTATACGCCGCACGGCTAACAAAGCCATCATCTCGCATTCTGCGAGTGATTCGGCATCATGCAGTGGCTGCACGCCCGCAAAATCTGACGACTCGGCAACGCGGGAATATAGCGAAAATGCATGCACACGATCAGGTTCTGATACGCTGTCTTCAAACGTGAATGTTTCTACATACTCGCCATCATCATAAATAGGCGCGATCTCCAGCTCGATGGCGTGAATATGGTCATTCCCTAACGCCCCGCCTGTCTGGCAGTTCCAGTCAACAGCAGGATCGGCGGCCAAATCATCGATAACCTCCTGTAAAAATGGCAATTTCTCAACGGTTTTAAGCAGGTTTTGCAGGTACTGCGCCGCATGGTTGCTGTAATACGCCACGTCCACAACGCCGAGGGGAGCAACGTTCATCGCGTTCACTGTCCGGCCTCCGCTAACAACGTGCGGTCGAGGACATAGGTAAAATGGTCAAAATAATCACAGGCCATCACCGGTCGTCCGTTAACAAACCAGACCAGAATCCACGAAAGAGATTCTTCGCACCTGTACATCTCGGCCTGTGCGCCCGCCGGTAAAAGTCTCGGCTCGAATTTTTGTAAGAATGCCCCGTAGCAGAGGATGTGATTCACCAGATCGCCAAGCTGCGCGGGAGTAAAGGTTGCGGCCCCCGCAGCGGGAGCCTTAGCGCTGATATTTTGGTCAGAATTCACCGGTGTATTCATGATTAATTCCCCGCCGTCTGGTTTTTCACGCCGTAGTTTTTGATATAACGGTTAAGCCAAAATCCTGCACTGGCCTCGAAATTCCACCCACGCCACACCATCTCACCGTCCTTACGCACGACGAGACGAAACATCCCGTTATCGTCTTCAATCGCCACGTTGCTGTACTGAGACGCGACGGCGGTTGCCTGTTCGCGGGTAAACTCCCCCTCCTCCGGTAATACACATTCCTGATCGCACATAAGCCTTTCCTTTTCGTTTGGGTTACACACATCACCCGTTGAGTTTCTCTTGTCGCGGTTTTGACGTTTGCGGGAACCTGCTGTTTGGTCCCTTCAGGTATGCCATCACCCGTTTGAGACCCCTCGCCGCAAGGGCGTAAACGACACCGGCTGACGAAGATGACCAGGGCGAGCGGATAATTTTTGGAGGACTAACGTAGTGGCCGAGAAAAATTCTCAGTGAGTGTATTTACCCTGGACAGCGAGGAGGACTGTGTCGGTATCAGCCCAGGCGAAGGGACTTAAACGGAAAGAGGGTGCCGGTTTCCCAATGAGCGGGGATCCGCCGCAACGCCGGAGCGCGACAGCGAAACGGGGGTGCGCCGAAAAGCGCCGGCGGAACTCTCGCCGGTACAGTTAGCGCGCTGGCGTGAGCCAGCTGCAGGTGTTGACGTGCTCCCTCAGACCCTAGCCGTCAGGCCGTAACCCAAAAGGGGTTACGCGGAGCTTACCTGCGCAGCCGGTTAGCGCAGTCGGGCTCGACGACCGGCCGCAGGTCGGGAGCCGAAGGGGGCCGGGGTAGGATTTTGTGTCATGTCTTTAATCCGCATCGAGAAGTTCGGACAACGAAAAACCGGCACCGAAGCCGCATGCAAGATATTGGCGTTCACTGAATGATTTGACCGGCCGACGACAGGACATTGTTTTTCAGCCAATCGATTATAGCGATAGCGAAGGCGCAGAGCGGTCTGCTATCGCCAGGCGAAGCCTGAAAGGGGTTTTCGCGCGATAACAGGCGGCTCCCCGCCCGTTTCTTACCGCTTACTTATTGAGTTTTTTGATCCCAGCCTGCTGAATAAAGGCACCGCCGAGATAGACCGCATTCTGACATTTCAGATAAAAACAAATATCGTCCAGAATCTGTGTCGTATTGCGCGAAGACAATCCGGCTTCGCGGCGGCTCGCGTTAATCAACAATTTATAGTGCTGCAGCGTTTCACGTGTTTCAGATGTCAGTTTCATTTTTTATCCTTACGGCAGGGTTCCCCCCTGCCGGTGAGTGTGTCATTCAGAAAATACATATCCGTTCACTAAAACCAGCCCGTTCATGAACATGTCGCGCCCATAGGCTTCATAATCGAAATAGCACTGAAGTGAGTCCGGCATATCGTTAAGTAAGCCCGTTTCATCGGCAAAGTTACGTGCGTAGTCTTCCTCACTTTCTGCCTCGCCCTGATACGCTTCCTGAAACGCGTCATAATCACAGGCGTTGAAATACCCGGCCCATTCCACAAATGCCTCCCCCTGCCCCTCCTCCTTCGCCTGCCGGTAGGCATCTATAAACGCCCAGTTCACATGACTTTCGGACGCCAGTCCGGACGGGATCCCTTCCCAGTCCTGAAACATCAATTCCGGCTCCTCTTCATCGGCGTGCAGCTCGCTGCATGCCGCCAAAAAGTCTTGCTCGTCATCAAACTCGGTCAGATCGAACCATTTGCCGGCGATGCTGCCGCAGTTGTATTTGTGGTACGTACCAACGTACACGGCTGGTGTGGTGGTGCTCATATGCATGTCTCCGCTGGTTGAGGGATCACAGTTCCGGCTTACGCCGTGCCGACACGACAGACGGGCGGAAAGCGGAGGATGCAGGGGCGCTAAGGCAGACGCTTATCCAGCTGGTATAACGCACTTCCGCCCACGATCGCCGCCCGGAAAAAATCACCACGGGTGCGCAGGGGAACTGACTCGATAATCTCCATCGCCCTGGCATCCTGACTGTCGTCTTCAGGGTGCAAATAGACGGTCAGTTTCTTACGTTTGTCGGTCACGGATAGCGCTCCTTGGAATTAAAGTAAAACAAGTTCGCGAACCAACGCCGTCTGGAGGTCATTGACGACAACAATGTGTTTAGGAGTCAGTTTCCAGGCACGGCGCACAGCGACTTCAATCAGCGGCACACCACCACCGACCAGCCACACCAGGTTTAGGGCAAGAACAATCTGCTCTTCGGTGAATAGTGACTTTTTCATCGGCACCCCCTCCGTTCAGGGGAGTGTTTATCATGCCGGGATTCTGTTTCTGAATGGGACAGGATTTGGGGGTAGAGTCCCCCCAGCCATGCTGCCGTGAAATTGTTGTTTAGGACAAGATTGCGACTCTATTGTCGCATAACCATGCTCACAGTTTATGACAAACATTTCTCTTATCTTCAAAGGTATGACTGATGAAGCAGCTATTTACCCGAAAAATTGTGGATACAGATAATATGAAATAATAAGTATGAGATGTGAGATGTGAGATGTGAGATGTGAGATGTGAGATGTGAGATGTGCCTTATAATCTCACACGGGACCTAATGACAAACAAAACGTTTAATAAATATTAAATCACACTTCATAAGTGCGACATTATATTTCACTTCAATTTGCTGCTCCCGTCCACCCTGGTAACGCGCTAACTTTACTAACAGGCATCAGATTTACTACATTGAATCTCAGTCTGGACATCATAAGTGCTAATCATGAATTCACAAGTATGAATTATGCGGCTTCGCGCAACCGACACAGCACAGACTGCGGAGGATTCAATGAGTCATGTTAAAGCAGATGCCTTGCCTCAAGCTAGGAATTGCTACCTTTTTCTCTTCAGATACATGAGTGCACTCCACACATATTTAAATAAGTATGAAGTATTACTTGTGAGGTTATCCTCATAATTCACATATGTGACATATGTGACATATGTTTGATCTCACCAAGGGAATACTATTTTGTGGGCGTACATCATCATAAGTAATATTTCATAAGTGCTACATGTTAAATCATCAGTAATACAGGGTCCAGATGTAGCCATTGCTAGATTAACCCCTTCTCATTGCTGCTTGTAGGTTCTCTGTAAAATCACCAAACATCATAACTCATAACTCATAACTCATAACTCATAACTCATAGATTTCATAATTCACAATTAGGAAGTGATAAATAGCAAGGATGAATTATTCGGTCTAATTCTATCAATGAAAACAATGCATAAATGACGTTTATTGCAACACGGACTCACCAAAACCGAACCAGATAAACTTAGGTATGAGGTATGATCTACTCCCTGAAAACAGTGCCAGTCTAAACTGAAGTATCCGGTCTTTCTTTCATCTCACTGAGAGGAATATCAACCATGAAAAAGACCCGTTATACCGAAGAACAGATAGCCTTTGCCCTTAAACAGGCCGAAACCGGCACTCGCGTGGAGGAAGAGAATCACCGCCTGAAACGGCTGGTCGCCGATCTCAGTCTGGACAAGGAAATGCTGCAGGACGTCATCCGAAAAAAGTTCTGAGGCCGTTGCAGAAACGCAAGGCGGTCGAATACCTGCTGGCGGCGTACCGCATCGGGGTTCGCAGGGGATGCCGGCTGATGATGCAGAGCCGAACGGTCTACCACTACCGCAGCTGCCGCGATGACCGGGCCCTCACGCAGCGGATCCATATCCTGCTGCGGCGCGAGGGCTGGCAGGTTAACCACAAGAAAACCCATCGGATTTACGGCTGAACCTGCGGTCAAAACGCCCGCGGCGGCACGTGACGGCCAGGCACAGGCGTATCCGGCCGGCCATGACCGCTGTAGATCAGTGCTGGAGCATGGATTTCGTTGCTGATAATCTTTTCAACGGACGCTGGATCCGTGCCCTGACTGTAGTCGATAATTTTAGTCGTGAATGCGTGGCGATCGAGGTAGGCCAGGGACTTCGCGGTGACGATGTGGTCGCCGTGATGGAAGGGATCAGGCAGACACAGCAGCGTGTACCAGAGCGGCTACAGACGGACAACGGCAGCGAATTTATCTCGAAAACACTGGATCGCTGGACGTATGAAAACCGGGTAACGATGGACTTCTCACGCCCCGGGAAGCCCACAGATACGCCCTGGTTGAGTCATTTAACGGCAGCCTGCGTGATGAATGTCTGAACGTGCACGGGTTCCTGTCACTGGAAGATGCTCAGGAGAAGATCGAGCACTGGCGGCAGGAATATAACCAGTACCGGCCACATTCCTCGTTAAATAACCAGACTCCGGCAGAATTTATCCGAAGCCTGCAAACAGGCCCGGATCTCTGATTTATCCTGGCACCGATATTGGGAAGGGATCAGGTATGAGGTATGAGGTATGAGGTATGAGGTATGAGGTGACATTCTGAATTTTGTATTCAAATAATCAACTCTAAACGATTGTTATCAGTGTGAATTATTACGGAATACTTAATACAGCAAATTGAATCTACTGATAGCTAAAGAATTATAAGGTTACGCTCCACACATAATTATCATCAAAAACATAGCAACATGATTGATTTTTTTTCAGAAATTATCCGGGTCGGAAAGATGGAAGGAAACATAATTGTGAAGTATGAAGTCGGATTATCAGGTGCTAATTGAATACAGTAGGGGAGGCCGCTGGATTTCAAAAAGAAGCCCAGCGGTGCTTAAGTATGAAATCATACTTTTTTGAGATACGCGTCCAGAGCATCGCGAATGATAGCGCTCACACTTTTCGGCGCAATACCGACGCGTTTGTTATACAAGGCCAGGTCTTCAATTTCACGCAAGGTATTCTGAGGCAGAGAAATGGTCGTCCTGGTCAATATTTCTGGTACAGGTTCTACAACTACTTTCTCATCGCCATAGGGACGGTCAGCTAATCTGTTCGCCAGAGCATCCGCTTCTGCTTCAGTAACTATTCGGCGATTGGTGAAAGGGGGTTTTTTTAAAGCCATTAAAATACCTCATTCAACAGAGCAAGTACTTCAGACTTGGCTTTTTCGTTAGATGTTTCCAGGACAGATTTACCTTCAGACATCACATCTCGGTAAACCTTTCGGTAACATGCCGTCGCGCTCAAAGGGATCAGTCCTTCGAATTCGCGGACATACTCCAGGAATTCATGCCGTTCGTTTCCCTGAAGGAGCGGATTTGTAGTGGCCATACTTTGATAGCAATATGCCTTAAGCTCTGGATTCAAATCCCGCATGCTTTCTAACTGCTGCTGAAGCTCAACCATCGTATCCAGATCCAACTGAGAGCATTGGTGCGGAGCAATGATCTGATGAGCTACGGTTCCGCCTGTAATCAGCTCACGGCTGTTTCGGCCTGCAACATCCACTATAACGTGATCAAACCTCTCATCAAGGCTTCTGAGTGTTTGAGATATGTTGTCTCTTTTCTCAATCAGGGTGATGGAGGGGGTAAGGCCTGCAGCTTCCCGTTCGGCATACCACCTTGACGAAGAGCGTTGAACGTCAGCATCGACCAGACACACATCCTTGCCCCATAAGGCCAAACCCACAGCTATATTGACTGCAGTTGTTGTTTTCGCGGCCCCACCTTTATTGCATCCAACAATCGTGATCATTTGTCACCCGTGATATCAAAAGTAGTATTTCTTAAATAATAACTCACAAAAGATAAATGTGAAGTGATATCGACTAATTATTATGTGTGAATTCATACTTATTACTTAACTAAAGCATAGTGAGCATCGCTCAATTGAAACCGCGAACGTGATTGAACAGGGAAGAGACAAGATCAAAATTATTTGTTTCCTTGCTGAGCAGTTGCCTAAGACTTTTCTTGGGTGCAACCCTTAACAAGCTGAAGAACCCATGGTTACACGGTATTAATGAGGGTCTTCCCCTGTTGTGGTGGGTACTCCAGAGCTGTCCTTACATTTGAGAATAGCAACTCACTAAACAGTAAGTGAATAGACCCGGGTTTCGTAGACACTTTTTTGCCTCATAATGGAGGCCTAATGAAGGAGTGTTTATGTCAGTCAAA
>NZ_QSNX01000033.1:0-30346 GCF_009498575.1 Rahnella sp. RcJ3 | reverse complement strand
CTGGTTGGCATGTGAAAAGCATCCTGCTTTTCGGAGTGTGAGGAGACTGTATTCACATGGTGAAATTGTGGGAATAGAGTTTACTCAGAAATTTGGCTTCGTATAGTGATATTGATTCGAGAGTCTGAACAATATTTTAGGGAATAAAAAAAGCCCCCGCGTGTGAGCAGGGGCTTGTATTACTCTGACTAAGTTGCTTATAAATTAACTTTCGGTACAACAAAAGCTGTTTATAAACTAGGTTGTCAGATAGTTCTGTGCTTTAGCAAGACCATCGGAAATTTGTGAATACGCCTTGTTCACCGCATTACTGGTGTCACTCACCGCGTCCTGACCAAAGTTTGATAGGCGATCGGCAACCTTATTAACATCTTCCGACCAACCCGCACCATTAACCATTTCAATATCATGTTCTGTTAATTGTTTCATCTTAGGCCTTCCTTTTAATCTGTTAAAGCAAGTCCCCTTAAATAACGGGGGCGATGAAAACATTGAGTAAGTCTATGGAGATAATTTCTACGCAATGTCTTCACAGGGATTAAGCCTAGAGTACTGCGGACGGAATTTGACTAGGAATAATCTCCTATGTGGATTTAGATATGTAACTCATTGTTTGAAATCGTTATTAAGATATTTTTAAATCTGAATAATTAATGCAATGTGCAAAAAATAATCGAACCAGAGGCCAGGTGGTTATTTTTTATAAGACATTGAAATTAATATTACTGCGCAATTATCCCTGCGTGGTAATAACTTCATCCGGTGTTTCAGAGTAATCGCGGTGGCAGCGTGATTATGTGCTGCTATCTTTCAAAGATTCTGTTTTTACAGCCGGTTTTTCTGGAACACTTAAATATGCTCTTTCGTAAAGAGGTCAATGAACATCAGCAAAGTCACTGGGCGGGTAAGGCTTTATTGCTCGCCGGCTGGCCTTTATGGATCGTCACGACACTCACGGCCCTCTTCCTGTTTGCTTTACTGGTATTCCTGATCTTCGCTAACTACACACGTCGCATCAACGTCAGCGGTGAAATCATTACTCAGCCGCACAGCATTAATTTATTCAGCCCTGAGCAGGGCGTGGTCACCAAATTGTATGTCGATACCGGTAAACCCGTAAAAAAAGGCCAGCCTTTATATGAAATCGACGTCAGCCGCGTGACGCAGGCGGGGAATGTCAGTACCACCACGCTCGCCGCTATTAAAAAGCAGCGCGAGCAAATCGATTCCATTATTGCCCAGCTGGAACACAATAAGCAGGAAACCCTGCAAAACCTGCAACAGCAACTCGATCAGTATCAGAAGGCGCATGAAGTCTCACAAAGCATGGTGGATTCGGCGCAGGAAGGGCTGGATGCCATGAAAAAGAGCATGCAGAACTACGGGGCATATCAGAAGAAGGGCCTGATCAATACTGACCAGTTGAATAATCAGCGCTACCTGTTTTACCAGCAGCAGACATCGTTCCAGAGCCTGAACACCCAGGCGATTCAGGAAGCATTACAAATCACCAATCTGCGCAGCGAACTGGTGACACGCGCCGCCGAGTTTGATAACCAGATTTCACAGTACGGCTACCAGCGCAATGACCTCGAACGCCAGCTGGCGCAGGCCGATGCCAAAGGCTCATTGCTGATCACCGCGCCGACCTCCGGCAAAATCTCTTCGCTGAGCGTCACGCCCGGACAGATGGTCAACGCCGGTGACAGCCTCGCGCAACTGGTGCCAGCCAGTAATTCCCCGTTCTTTCTCGTTGCCTGGCTGCCGAATGAAAGCGTGCCTTACGTGAAAGCCGGCGAGCACATCAATATTCGGTACGAAGCCTATCCGTTTGAAAAATATGGCCAGTTCCCCGGCAAGGTGGAATCGATTTCCTCTGCGCCGGTTTCCGAACAGGAGCTGAATTCTTACGCCAGCGCGCCGAGAACGGCCAATGGCACGATCAGCGGGCCGTATTACAAAGTGATTGTTTCACTGGATAAAAAAGCCATGAACTGGCACGGCGAAACGCTGAATTTATCCAGCGGCATGAAAGCCGAGTCGACGTTATTCCTGGAGAAAAGGCCGCTGTATCAGTGGATGTTGTCTCCGTATTACAGCATGAAGAAAAGCGTGGTGGGGCCAATCAATGAATCTCGATAACGTACGGGAGCTGGCTGACCGCCTGCACTTTAGCTGGCGCCACCGGGTGCCGCAGATTATTCAAACCGAGGCCGCCGAGTGCGGACTGGCCAGTCTGGCAATGGTGTTTAGCTATCACGGCAAACACGTGGACTTGCAAAGCCTGCGTCAGCGCTATGGCATATCTTCACGGGGCGCGACACTGCGCACGCTGATGGATATCGCGGCAGCGAATGAGATGAAATCCCGCGCGTTAAAGCTGGATATCGATGAGCTGAACGCGCTGAAAACGCCGTGTATTTTGCACTGGGATCTCAATCATTTCGTGGTGCTGGTTGGCGTTAAACAGGGCAAAGTGATTATTCACGATCCGGCCTTTGGCCGCCGTTCGCTTGGCATGCGCGAGGTGTCCGAGCATTTCACCGGCGTGGCACTCGAGCTGTGGCCGGACAACGGTTTTACCTCGGAGAAACCGCGCGTACGGCTGGATCTGCGCAAAATGATGGGCAATGTCAGCGGCCTTATTCCGGCGCTGACCAAAATCTTCTGCCTCTCGCTGATGATCGAATCGGTCAACCTGCTGCTGCCGGTCGGGATGCAACTGGTAATGGACCATGTGATCCCGGCGAAAGACCCGGATTTACTGACCCTGATTTGCCTTGGCTTACTGTTCTTCATCATTTTCCGTACCGGCGTCAGTATGTTACGCGCCTGGACATCGCTGGTGATGAGTACGCTGATTGATGTGCAATGGAAAGCGCGGTTGTTCGATCATCTGATGAAACTGCCGCTCGATTATTTTGAGAAACGCAAACTCGGGGATATTCAGTCGCGTTTTACTTCCCTCGATACGCTGCGTACCACGCTGACCACCAACGTGGTCAACAGTATTATCGACGGCATTATGTCGGTCGGGTTAATCGTGATGATGGTGCTGTATGGCGGCTGGCTGATTTGGGTGATTCTTGGCTTCACGGCGATTTATGTCATCTTCCGCCTGACGACGTATAACGCTTACCGCCAGGTTTCCGAGGAGCAAATCGTTAAAGGTGCGCGTGCCGGTTCGCACTTTATGGAAACGCTCTACGGCATCAGCACGCTGAAAGCACTGGGTTTATCGAAAGCCCGCGCCAATTTCTGGCTCAATCTGAACATTGATAACGCCAATGCGACGGTGCGCAAAACCAGGTTTGAGATGATGTTTACCGGCGGCAACACGCTGATCGCCACGCTCGATCAGGTCGCGCTGCTGTGGCTGGGGGCGACGCAGGTGATTGACGGCCATATGACGCTGGGGATGTTTGTGGCCTTCAACACCTATCGCGGGCAGTTCTCCGAACGTGCTGCCAGTCTGCTGAATATGGTGTTGCAACTGCGGATGCTTTCCCTGCACCGCGACCGTATCGCGGATATCGCGCTGACCGGCACCGAGAAATCACTGCCGGAACGTGAGTTGCTGCGGGCGGGCGAGGCAGCGTCGCTGGAGGTGCGGGATCTGGTGTTTCAGTACGACAGCCTTTCCGCACCGCTGATCAACGGGCTAAACCTGTCGGTGGCGGCGGGCGAAAGTGTGGCGATCACCGGGCCGTCGGGGCAGGGTAAAACCACTCTGATGAAGATCATGACCGGTTTGCTGACGCCCACCGAAGGCCGCATTCTGATTAACGGTATGGATATCACCACCGCCGGACTGAACAATTACCGCAGTTGCATCGCCTGTGTGTTACAGGATGACACGTTGTTCGCCGGATCTATCGCCGAGAACATTGCCAGCTTTGATGAGCAGAAAGATGAAGCGCGTATTATTGATTGCGCCCGCCGTTGTAACATCCACGACGATATCGAACGGATGCCGATGGGCTATGAAACGCTGATCAGCGAACTGGGCGGCAGCCTGTCGGGTGGTCAGAAACAGCGTTTGCTGATTGCCCGCGCACTGTACCGCCGTCCGGCGATACTGTTCCTCGACGAGGCCACCAGCCATTTGGATCTGGACAATGAAATGCGCATCAATCAGGCGATCAGCGAACTGGATATTACGCGGATATTTATCGCCCACCGTCCGTCTACGATTGCCTCAGCAGATCGCGAGATCAAGCTCGGTTAAATCATTCCTTCAGGCGATCCCTGTTCCGGGATCGCCTTTCCAAAATTGCGGCCTCTGTTACATCTCCTCACGGAAAGTTCATCATTTGTTTAAAAGTTATTATAAAATGCGGGCTTCATCGTCTGACGGCGCTGCATCGCCTCCTGCCGTCTGAACTGTCTGTGCTCCTGTTTCTAAAAAATATCAGCGCAACAGATTAATTTTTAGGAGTTTTCATGTCGAATCAGTTCCCGAGCTCACGCCTTCGCCGCCTGAGACAGTCCGAATCCCTGCGCACTCTTTTTCAGGAAACTGAATTTAGCGTCAACGATCTGGTACTGCCGATTTTCGTAGAAGAAGAGACCTCTGAATACGTACCCATCGAAGCTATGCCGGGTGTGTTGCGTATCCCTGAATCCCGCCTGGCATTTGAAATCGAACGTTACGCCCGCGCCGGTATCCGCTCTGTTATGACGTTCGGTATTTCGCATCACATGGATGCCACCGGCAGCGATACCTGGAACGAAAACGGTCTGGTCGCGCGTATGGCGCGTATCTGTAAAGACACCGTGCCTGAAATGATTGTCATGTCCGACACCTGTTTCTGCGAATACACCTCACACGGCCATTGCGGTGTGTTGCACGACCATGGCGTGGATAACGACGCAACCCTGGTCAACCTCGGTAAACAGGCTGTCGTGGCGGCGGCTGCTGGTGCAGATTTCATCGCGCCATCCGCCGCGCAGGACGGTCAGGTGCAGGCCATCCGCAGTGCGCTGGATGAAGCCGGATTTATCGATACCTCAATCATGGCGTATTCCACCAAGTTTGCATCTTCCCTGTACGGGCCTTTCCGCGAAGCGGGCGGCAGTGTACTGAAAGGCAACCGCAAGCAATATCAGATGAACCCGATGAACCGCCGCGAAGCCGTGCGTGAATCGTTGCTGGACGAGCAGGAAGGCGCCGATGCGCTGATGGTGAAACCGGCCGGTGCGTATCTGGACGTGATCCGCGATATCCGCGAAGCCTCCCGTCTGCCACTGGCGGCGTATCAGGTCAGCGGTGAATACGCGATGATCAAATTTGCTGCACAAGCCGGTGCTATTGATGAGCGTGCCGTCGTACGTGAAAGCCTGGGCGCGATTAAACGTGCTGGCGCAGATATTATCCTGACTTACTTCGCGATGGATATTGCCGAAAACGGGCTGTAATTTTTGTTCTCGCTGCAAACCAAAACCGGGCTTCCGCCCGGTTTTTTTATGTCCTCGCGTCGGAAGCTGATACTGCGCGATGTATGTTCAGATAACGTCTTTAATATTTAAGAGTGGCAGAAAATTAAAATAATGCTTTTTTATAGAGAATTACCTCACCATTAATAGGGTGTAATTAATAAAAAAGTATTCATACAAAGAATAAGGTTTTATAGCGGTTAAATTACTGACTTTTGTAACTTAATAAACTGAGTTTTTTATTAACTAATTTTTATAGCCTGCCGATACCCCATGTGCTTCACATACAATTGTATTTATAAAAATAATGGAGAGCCATGCGCTATGAAAATATTTATGTCATATTTTGAAAATCTAAAAGTCGGGAAAAAATTAGCATTAGGTTTCGGACTTATCTTATTGCTGAGCATTGCAGTTGCTTTATGTGGTATTAAAAATCTGAATGATATTTCCATTCGAGCTGAGAAAATAAGCCAGCTTAAAGTGATAACTGACCAGTTTGCTATGGCGAAAGCTGAAAGACTGGAATATGTGAAAACGCACGATGAAAAATACATCACAATGAATGAGGTGAACTTACAGCAGGTTGATAAAAAAATTGAAAGTCTCAGGTTGCTTCGTTGGGATACAGAGCACCTGAAGATGCTTAATGAAATGTCAGAGGTCATGAAGACGTATCGTGACAAGCGTGCTCAAACGGTCCGCGAGACCCAACAACGTGATCTTGTTGTCAGTAGTTTTGTGCTGACACGCGAAGAATCTGAGATTAACAGTCTGGCTCAGTCCTATGCACGAGATCCCGCACGTGCTGTCACCGCGATCGCGTTAGGGGATATCGTCAGACACATTGATGGGGTGGCGACACGTGTAAAACTCCTCCAGTTTGAGAATACTGAGGAATCCCTTCAGGCTTTAACAGGTTTTATGAATGAATCGATTCAGCAAATGGATGCCGTCAAATCCCAGTTAAATCCGGCTGATGTCAGCATACTTGAAGAAATTGAACGCTCGGTCTCGGCCAAAAAGGCGAGTGCCGGAAACTACCTCCAATCCTATATTGCTGAGCAGGAAGTGACTCAGTTGCTTGCGAAAGCAGGCGGCAAGCTGACTACCCTGAGTGACAATATATTTGAATCGGAGCTGAGCGCGGCGCATGACGATATCAGAAATGCAGTTATATGGATGACTTCACTCCTGGTAGCAGCAGTCTTATTAAGTATTGGCATTGCACTGATTATTTCCCGCCAAATTGTGAAGCCTCTGGCTGACACGCTTGACGTCGCCAGACAGATAGCGCGCGGTGATTTAAGAGCCCATCTCAATACCACGCGTCGTGATGAGCTGGGAGAACTGATGCAAGCTGTAGATGAGATGAACACCGATCTCCGCCGTATCATCGGGGATATTCGTACCGGTGTGACGCAGGTGAGCCATGCCTCCGCAGAAATTGCGGCAGGTAATAATGATTTATCCGCACGCACTGAGGAACAGGCTGCTGCGCTTGAAGAAACGGCAGCCAGCATGGAGCAGTTAACTGCGACGGTTAAACAGAACGTGGACAATATTCATCATACCAGCCGCCTGGCGGGCAGTACTTCAGAAACGGCGAATAAAGGCGGGCAACTCGTCTCTCATGTGGTGAAAACTATGAATGAAATTACTGCAAGCTCAGCAAAAATTGCTGAGATTACGACGGTAATTAATAGCATCGCTTTTCAGACCAATATTCTGGCTCTCAATGCGGCTGTTGAAGCGGCGCGTGCTGGCGAACAGGGGCGGGGATTTGCTGTTGTGGCAAGCGAAGTGAGAAGCCTTGCGCAGAGAAGCGCTCAGGCTGCAAAAGAAATAGAAGGTTTAATTGGTGAATCGGTAGAGCGAATTAATGCAGGGTCAGATCTGGTAGAACAGGCGGGGACTACCATGCATGACATTGTGACCAAAGTGGCTAATGTTACCGAAATACTGAATGAAATTACTCAGGCATCGGATGAACAGAACAGGGGAATATCTCAGGTAGGGCAGGCAATAGTGGAAATGGACAGCGTGACTCAACAAAATGCGGCCCTGGTGGAAGAGTCTTCTGCTGCCGCCAATGCGCTGCGAGATCAGGCACAAAATCTTGCTGCGTCTGTTTCACGTTTTATTACTGAGTAATCTGATTCTCAAAACAGTCGTGATATTGCGTGCCGTTTGTGCACCACATAGCATGACTGTTTTGTTAAGCCGACCATGTGTGTCATCGGCCAGGTTTTGAGATAAATGCAATTCCCATCCGTAACCCTACTTCTTCACAATGCCCGCAATATCATTGGTGTTCATCAGATGATAATCGCCATTCATGTCGGTGTAGCTGGTCATGCCGGTATTGCGGTCACGATCCGGTTCGCCGTGGGCGAAAAACTGGTCGCCGGATTTGGTGTTAATCACATAATCGCTGGCGCAGCCAGTTAACGACAGAGCCAGAACCACAGCCGTCAGGCAGGATAATTTCTTCATTGTTCAGTAGTTTCCCGTTGCAATCATCTGCCCATATTACAAAACAACCCGCCGCAAGAAGCAAAGAATAAAAATGTCACCCGGCGTAAGCGTGCGTGCAAAACCGTGCTTGTGCACCAGCGCGGTGCGATGTGATCCCGTCGTTGTTTCTGTCAGTTGCCCGTAACGCTCTCCCGTCGCTATCTATACTCACATAACCCGTCACATTCTCAGAGGTTGAGTAACAATGGCAGATATTTTGCTTATGTTTTTTTACCTTTGATGTTTTCACCCCCGGAGATAAGCGGGAAACCCTCAGTCTTAAGGCTTAAGCGTTAAATTTCAGATTTTCTGATTACGACTTCGTGTTGGTGTTTTTGCTACATGCGTTTTCCATAACCCGTTTTGCATAAACTCTGTCCTAAGGATCATGATGATGTCGATGAAATTTATTAAAAGTCCTCTTTCTTTGTTGCTGGCAGGCTGTCTGGTCACTGCGTTTACCGCGCGTGCGGATATCGTGATTGGCGTCGCTGGCCCGTTCACCGGCCCGAATGCCACCTATGGCGATCAGTACTGGCATGGTGCCACCCAGGCCGCTGAAGACATTAATGCCGCTGGCGGAATCAACGGCGAGAAAATCAAACTGGTGCAGGGCGATGATGCCTGCGAACCGAAACAGGCCGTTGCGGTCGCTAACCGTCTTGTTGATCAGGATAAAGTGCAGGCGGTGGTCGGGCATTTTTGTTCATCTTCTACCATGCCCGCATCTGAGGTGTACAACGATGCCGGAATTATCGCCATCACGCCGGGATCCACTAACCCGCAAATCACCGAACGCGGCATGAGTGATATGTTCCGCATGTGCGGACGTGACGACCAGCAGGGGCAGGTTGCCAGTGATTACATCATCGACAAGCTGAAAGCCAAAAAAGTGGTCATCATCCACGACAAAGACACCTACGGGCAGGGGCTGGCGGATGCCACCAAAGCGGCGCTTAACAAGCGTGGCGTGAAAGAAGTGATGTATGAAGGCTTATCGCGCGGCGAAAAAGACTTCAACGCGCTGGTCACCAAAATCAGTGCGCAGAAACCGGACGTGGTGTTCTTCGGCGGTTGCCATCCTGAAGCCGGTCCGCTGGTACGCCAGATGCGTGAGCAGGGCGTGCAGGCCACGTTCTTCTCCGGCGACTGTATCGTCAACGAAGAAATGGTCACAGCCGCAGGCGGCCCGCAATATACCAACGGGATTCTGATGACCTTCGGCAAAGACCCGCGTCTGATCCCGGAAGGCAAAGTCGTTATCGATAAATTCCGCGCCAGCAAGTTCGAGCCGGAAGGCTACACCCTCTATTCCTACGCCTCCGTGCAGGCGATCGCCGCCGCCTTCAAAGCCACCGGCGGCAGCGATTCCGCCAAAGCCAGCGCCTGGCTTAAAGCCAACAGCGTCGATACTGTCATGGGCAAAAAAGCCTGGGACAGTAAAGGCGACCTGAAAGTCTCTGATTACGTGGTTTATAAATGGGACGACAAAGGCAAATATCAGGAAGTTAAGGAATAAAGCACTCTTATTTGCCATTTTGAACCCGGGCAGTGCTCACTCTTTATGAAAGAACTGGCTCACGTACTTAATGTACGCTCCGGCTCTTGTGCGCTGGCCGGGTCCAAACTGGCTGCAACGATAACGCTTTATCAGCTTTAATGAATGCGCCCTTAGCCAGGCGCGGTCACAAAAAGAGACTGCGTATTTATGGATTCATTCTTCCTGCAACAACTGTTTAATGGCATTACGCTCGGTGCTGTCTACGGTCTCATTGCCATCGGCTACACCATGGTTTACGGCATTATCGGCATGATCAACTTTGCGCACGGCGAAGTGTATATGATTTCGGCTTACCTCTGTGCCATCGCGCTGGCGCTGCTTTCCTTCTTCGGGCTTCACTCTTTTCCGCTACTGATCCTGGGCACGCTGGTGTTCACCATCGTGGTCACCGGCGTGTATGGCTGGGCGATTGAACGCATTGCCTATAAGCCGCTGCGTAATTCGACCCGTCTTGCACCGCTGATTTCTGCTATCGGCATGTCACTTATCTTACAAAATTACGCGCAAATCAGTCAGGGGCCGCGACAGCAGGGCATTCCGACCATGCTGGATGGCGCATTCCGTTTTCATATCGGCGAAAGTTTTGTCCAGATGACCTACACCAAAATTTTCATTCTGGTGGCGTCGCTGGCTGGCATGCTGGTTTTATCGTGGATTATCAGTAATACCAAACTTGGTCGTATGTGTCGTGCGGTGCAGCAGGACAGAAAAATGGCTTCCATTCTGGGTATTAACACTGACCGCATTATCTCGCTGGTCTTCATGATTGGCGCAGCGATGGCCGGACTGGCCGGGGTTCTGGTGACCATGAACTACGGCACGTTTGATTTCTACGCCGGTTTCATCATCGGCATCAAAGCTTTTACTGCGGCGGTGCTCGGCGGCATTGGTTCATTACCCGGCGCGATGCTGGGCGGGCTGATCCTGGGGATTGCCGAAGCGCAGTTCTCGGGCATGGTGAATTCCGATTACAAAGATGTGTTCTCCTTTGGATTGCTGGTGGTGATCCTCATTTTCCGCCCTCAGGGCCTGCTGGGCCGTCCGGTCGTGACGAAAGTGTGAGGGAAATAAAATGATGTCACAAACTGCTGTGAACAGCGGATTTTCATTTAAACGCTGTCTGCTGGATGCCATTTTTGCCGGGCTGGTGGCGCTGATTATTTTCGGGCCGGTGGTCGGTGTGGTGCTCGATGGTTACAGCTTTAACTTTCATAGCCAGAGGCTGGTCTGGATCATTGCTGCGGTGATGACGGGCCGCTTCCTGCTCAGTGCATTTTTAGAAACCACAGCCGGGCAGAAAATGCGTGCGCGTTTCGAATCCGACAGCGCGGGCGTCTATGTCCGGTCGCCGGATTATAAAAGTCATCTGCGCTGGGTTATTCCGCTGCTGATTGTGCTGGCCATTTTCTTCCCGTTCGTCGCCACCAAATACATTCTGACGGTCGCCATTCTGGGACTGATTTATGTGTTGCTCGGCCTCGGGCTGAATATCGTGGTCGGACTGGCCGGTTTGCTCGATCTGGGGTATGTGGCGTTTTACGCCATCGGGGCTTACGGGCTGGCGCTGGGGTATCAGTATCTCGGCCTCGGCTTCTGGTCGATGCTGCCGCTGGCGGCGGTGATGGCCGCGCTGGCGGGTGCGTTGCTGGGTTTCCCGGTGCTGCGTATGCACGGCGACTATCTGGCGATCGTGACGTTAGGTTTCGGTGAAATCATCCGGCTGGTGCTGACCAACTGGTTGTCGTTTACCGGCGGCCCGAACGGTGTTTCCGCGCCTCCGCCCACCTTTTTCGGGCTGGAGTTTGGCCGGCGGGCAAAAGAGGGCGGCGTGCCGTTCCACGAGTTTTTCCATCTGACCTATAACCCGAATATGAAATTTATCTTCATCTATGCTGTGCTGGTTCTGGTGGTGTTGCTGGTGTTGTTTATCAAACACCGGCTGACCCGCATGCCGATTGGCCGCGCGTGGGAAGCGCTACGTGAGGATGAGATTGCCTGCCGCGCGATGGGGCTGAATCATGTGCTGGTCAAGCTGTCTGCCTTTACCCTCGGGGCTTCCACGGCCGGAATTGCGGGCGTGTTTTTCGCCACGTATCAGGGCTTCGTTAATCCGACGTCTTTCACCTTTTTCGAATCTGCACTGATTCTCGCTATTGTGGTTTTGGGCGGTATGGGCTCAACCATCGGCGTGGTGCTGGCGGCATTTGTGCTGACCGTCGCGCCGGAACTGTTGCGCAGCTTTGCCGAATATCGCGTATTGCTGTTCGGCGTTTTAATGGTGGTGATGATGATCTGGCGGCCACGCGGGTTGATCCGCATCAGCCGCAGCGGGTTTGCCGTGCGTAAAGGAGTCGCGCCATGAGCGAAGCGTTAGCGGATAACAACATCCTGAGTGTCGAGCATTTGCGCATGCATTTCGGCGGCATTAAGGCACTGAACGATGTGAATCTTGCGGTGAAACGCGGATCGATTACCGCGCTGATCGGCCCGAACGGCGCAGGAAAAACCACAGTGTTTAATTGCCTGACAGGTTTTTATAAAGCGTCCGGCGGCAATATTTTGCTCAACACGCGCCGCCGGACGACCAATGTGATCCAGGTGCTCGGGCAGAAATTTCAGCCTGATGACTGGATAAAACCGGCGCAACTGGGCAAACGTATTTTCTACAAAATGTTCGGCGGTACACACCTGGTTAACCGCGCCGGGCTGGCGCGTACCTTTCAGAATATCCGGCTGTTTCGTGAAATGTCGGTGGTTGAAAATCTGCTGGTGGCGCAGCACATGCAAACCAACCGCAACCTGATTGCCGGTGTGCTCAATACGCCGGGTTATCGCCGTGCGGAAAATCAGGCGCTGGACCGCGCATTTTACTGGCTGGAAGTGGTGGAACTGGTGGATTGTGCCAACCGGCTGGCAGGGGAAATGTCTTACGGTCAGCAGCGCCGGCTGGAAATCGCCCGTGCGATGTGTACCGCGCCGGAAATGATTTGCCTGGACGAACCGGCAGCCGGTCTGAATCCGGTTGAAACACGTACGCTGAGCAAAATTATCCGCTTCCTGCGCGATCATCACGACATCACCGTGCTGCTGATCGAACATGATATGGGCATGGTGATGGACATTTCCGACCACATTATCGTGCTCGACCACGGCGATGTGATTGCCGAAGGAATACCGCAGGCTATTCAGAACGATGAGAAAGTCATTGCCGCGTATCTGGGTGCTGATGAAGACGACGAGGTCAGCTTATGAGCGACGCGATGCTGGAATTTCGTGATGTGAATGTGTATTACGGGGCGATTCAGGCATTACAGCAGGTCTCTTTGCAGGTGCATGAGGGGGAAACGGTGGCGTTGATTGGTGCTAACGGTGCCGGGAAATCAACGCTGCTGATGTCGATATTCGGTCAGCCACGTATACAGAGCGGGCAGATCCTGTTTCGCGGGGAAGATATCAGCCGCAAATCGACACACTTTGTGGCTTCGGCTGGCATAGCGCAATCGCCGGAAGGGCGACGTGTTTTTCCGGATATGACCGTGGAAGAAAACCTGCTGATGGGCACCATTCCCGTCGGGAATAAACACGCGGCAGAAGATCTGCACACCATGTTTGAGTTATTCCCGCGCCTGAAGGAACGCCGTAAACAACGGGCGATGACCATGTCCGGTGGTGAACAGCAAATGCTGGCGATTGCCCGTGCGCTGATGAGTCGCCCGAAGCTGTTACTGCTCGATGAACCGAGTCTTGGGCTGGCGCCTATTATCGTTAAACAGATTTTCCAGACCTTGCGCGAACTGGCAAAAAACGGCATGACTATCTTTCTGGTGGAGCAAAATGCGCATCATGCGCTCAGGCTTTCTGACCGGGGTTATGTGATGGTCAACGGACAAATTCGGCTTAGCGGTTCAGGCGAAGAACTTTTACATAATCAGGAGGTGCGGAAAGCTTATCTCGGAGGAATCTGATTTTTCATCTTCAATGCCCGCGATACCCCGTATTGCGGGCCTTCCCGCCAACTTTTTTCCGCATTTTCAACCTGCCTCCACATTTCGCCCACAGTATTCCGCTATCATGCAATTCTTACAGAAAGGTGACCGGAAAGTTAATTTTCTGAGGTATCATGCGGAATTAGCTGTCATGAATTTGTAAAACGTCAGTTTTTTTGGGCACATCAGTGGCCTGAAGCCGTGTTAAGGCGTTGACCCACCAGGATCAACAGGCTATATAGCGCTATCCGTTTTTGGCATGAATTTTCCTGTCTCAGGGATGAAGTAAGTGAATGACAAACGGGTCATTCGCTCGATGAGTTGAACCGTCGGCGCTGCTCGTAAAACAGCAGAAATGGGTCGTAGAGTTTATTGTTTAAATCAGACAGGGTGCTGAAATGGCTTCTGAGATAATTTCCTTCGTATTATTTCTTTCTTCTATTTTTCTCTACGTCACGCGGGCGTCGGCCAGCCGTGTCTGGTTTTCACTGGTGCTGTTTTTCCTCGGGCTTTACGTCATTCTTAACGTCATCCTGATCGGCAGCAATTATTTCACCGGTGAAGGCATCACGGACGCGGTGTTATATACCGTCACCAGTAGCCTGAAAGGGGCGGGGCTCAATAAATATATCCTGCCATTTATCGGTTTACTGGCAGGGCTTGTCAGCGTATTCGCTTTGCTGGCGTGGGGGCTGAAGCAGCGTCGTGCCAAAAACAGCAGCGCGGTCTACAGTGCGCTGGCCGTGGTGCTGGCGGTCTTTTCTGTCGGTTCCACACAGGCATTCCAGAACATCTCGCGTCTGGTCAAAACGCAAATCTCAGGCAGCGGTGCAGATTTTAGTACCTATTACAAAGTGCCCGAAAAAGCCATTAAAGGCGCGAAAAAGCCTAACCTGGTTTATATCTACGGCGAGAGTCTGGAACGCACGTATTTTGATGACAAAGTCTTCCCCGGCCTGACCACCGAATTAAACCGCCATAAAGCGCAGAGTACCGATTTCACAAACACCAAACAGTTGCCGGGCACTGGCTATACCATCGCAGGTATGGTGGCTTCTCAGTGTGGGATCCCGCTGTTTGCGCCGTTTGATGGTAATGCCTCCAGTGCACTGGCGACTTTCTACCCTGAAAACGTCTGTCTTGGCGATGTGCTCAAAGGTGCAGGTTATACCAACTATTTCTATCAGGGCGCTGAACTGGCTTTCGCAGGCAAAGGGACCTTCCTGAAATCCCATGGTTTCGACCATCTTTATGGTTACAACGAATTGCGTCCGACTGTCGCGGACCCGTCTTATAAAAATGACTGGGGCTGGTATGACGACACCTTGCTGGATGAGGTGTACAAAAAATTCGTGACACTGAGTCAGGAAGGTAAGCCGTTCTCACTGTTCACGCTGACCGTTGATACGCATCATCCGGACGGCTTTATTTCCCGCGGCTGTACCCGCAAGGAATATAAAGTGAACGGTAAAGCCAACCAGTCACTGAGCGCGGTGTCCTGTAGTCAGGAACTGATTGCCGCATTTATCGATAAGATTAAAAAGTCCGGTTATTTCGATAACACCATCATTGTGGTGTCTTCCGATCATCTGGCGATGAACAACACGGCTTACAACATTCTGACCAAACAGAACCGTAAAGACCTGTTCTTCGTACTCGACGGCCGTCATCCGGCGGGGGAGCTGAACGGTGCGAAACGCAGCACCCTGGATAATGGCGCGACCGTACTGGATATGATGGGCGGCGACAACTACATCGGTCTTGGACGCAGCGGTGTTTCTGCGACATCGATGACTGCGCAGTTCCTCAATATTGATGACAAAGTGAATGCCTGGAAACCGGCGGTCATCAAACAGTGGGGCTTCCCGAACAGCATCAAAGACTATGCGGTGAATACCAAAGACAGCACTTTCACCTTCTCCGGCATGACCATCAAAACGCCGTTTATTCTGAAGGTCACGGCAGACAAAATTGAGCCGATGTTTGATGTCTATCTGTCCACGCCGCTGAAAAAACAACTGGCCGGACTGGCGACCAGCGATAACTTTGTCTGGGTTGATAAATGCTACGAAATGGGACGCGTCTGGGCACCAGAGTTGTCGCTCAATACCGGCCTGTGCGTTGCATCGGGGAACCTCGGGGCGAAGCCGACGATCGTGCAGATCACCGGTGATACCTTCAAAGGTAAAGTGGACTTCGTGAAAGACACCTCGGGCAGCAATGCGATTTATCAGCAAACCCTGAAGACGCTGAACATTGATGATTCCGCCACCACTTATCAGTCGAAAGCCATCGCTTTTATGGTGCCGGGATTGCCGGAGCAGGTAAAAGCGATTACCGGTGTTTCAGCCGTTGAAAACTGGGGACGCTGGTCAGATGCCAATCTGGCACCGTCGGTGAAAATTGATTACGTTAAACCGCTGCCCGCCACCTTTGATGTGGTGATCCGCGCACGGGCTTACGGCAATAACATCGATAAGCCGGTTTCCGTCCGTGTCGGGGATCAGGAGCAGTTTGTCACCTTCGGCGATAAAGACGGTATCGTGAAAGTACAGTTCACCAATCCGGGAGCGGAGCAAAGTATCGTCATCACGCCGCCGGAACCGACCGAACCCACTGAAGGCACCAGCGGCGGCTTCCAGCCTCGTAAACTGGGCATCGGCATGGTTTCTCTTGAAGTTCAGCCGGTGGATCCGCAGTCTTAATCCGCTGTTTGCCCGAAATGTTAAAAACCCGCTCCGGCGGGTTTTTTATTGGAAGCAAATTGGGGAAATGGCAATTGAAATAACACTTAGCATTTTTATCGCTTTACTATCCCATTTCGGTTATTCATTTCAAGAATAACTATCATTAAAACAATATTATAAAGAAATAAGCCGATGGGTATACTCGCCAAATTCCTGCACGGAAACACAGCCCGGAGCAGGCATCTCATCACACTTTTGGGGATAGCGTATGCGCAAGACATTCAACAAAACAAAGACCCGTATTCACCGTGCTGTTTTACTGGCCGCAACCTCGGCAGTGATCATTTCCGGCAGCGTGCTGGCGCCGCTGAGTGCGGCACAGGCCGCCGATAAAACCACGGTTAAGGTCGGAATTATCAGCGGGGAGGACGAAGATGTCTGGCGTGAAGTGGTCAGACAGGCCGCAGCAAAAGGTCTGACGGTAAAACCGGTGATTTTCAACGATTACAACCAGCCAAATGAAGCCCTGCAAAACGGCGAAGTGGATGCCAATGCCTTCCAGCATCAGCCTTTCCTCGATAACCAGATCAAAGTGAATCACTACAACATCGTGCGCGTGGGTGATACCGCTGTGTGGCCAATCGGGTTGTACTCTAAAAAAGTAAAATCTGCCGACCAGCTGAAAGAAGGGGCGGTGATTGGCGTGCCGAATGACCCGGCGAACGAAGCGCGCGGGCTGATCCTGCTTCAGCAATCTGGCGTGATCAAACTCAAACCGGGCGCCGGTATTTTCGCCACTACGGCGGATATCACTGAGAACCCGCGCCACGTCACCATTAAAGAGCTGGATTCCGGCATTATCGGCCGCTCCGTGCCGGATCTGGATGCTGCGATTGTGAACACCGACTGGGCGCTGAAAAGTGGCCTGACGCCTGCGGATCGTATCGCGCAGGAACCGGTAAAGAATAATCCTTACAACAACTTCATCGCGGTGAAAACTGAAAATGTGAATGCGCCGTGGGTGAAAACGCTGGTCAGTTCTTACCAGAACGAGGCTGTCAAACAGGTGTTTGATAAGGTCTATAAAGGCACCGGCGTGACGGCCTGGTAAGGATGTAAAGCATGACGATCATCTCTGAAACCGGTGCGCAGTTCACGGCGACGTCTTCAGAAAAAGCCCCTCCACGCCCGGCTAACGCCGGGCAGTTTGCCGGTGGCACTCTGAAAACGCATCAGGATGAGGTGCATGACGTCGTGCGCCTTGACCATGTAAGCCGTCAGTTCGGCACAATTCAGGCGCTGAAAGATGTCTCGCTGACGGTCCGGCGGGGCGAAATCCTGGGCATTATTGGCCGCAGCGGTGCGGGGAAATCCACCCTGATCCGCTGCCTGAACGGACTGGAACAGCCGGACAGCGGCGTGATTGAAATCGAAGGCCATGCCATCACCGGCCTGAGCGAGAAAGCCTTGCAGTCAGTGCGCAGCCGCGTGGGGATGGTGTTCCAGCATTTCAATTTGCTGTCGGCCAAAACGGTTGAGCAGAATGTCGCGCTGCCATTGAAAATCGCCGGATACGACAAGGCACGGCGTCAGGCGCGTGTCGCCGAACTGCTGGCGTTGGTCGGGCTGGAAGATAAGGCAAAGAACTATCCGGCGGCGTTGTCCGGCGGTCAGAAACAGCGCGTCGGTATTGCCCGTGCGCTGGCAGCCAGTCCGGCACTTTTACTTTGCGATGAAGCGACATCGGCGCTCGATCCTGAAACCACGCGTTCGATTCTGGCGCTGCTGCAATCCCTCAATCAGAAACTCGGCATCACCATTTTGCTGATCACCCATGAGATGGAGGTGATTAAAAAAATCGCGCATCGCGTGGCGGTGATTAATGGCGGTGAAATTATCGAAGAGGGGCCGGTGTGGCAGGTGTTTGCGCATCCGCAGTCCGCGCTGACCCGTACGCTGTTACAGGGATTATTGCCGCAACTGCCGGAAGCGCTGGCTGAACGGTTGTCGCCGGTACGTCAGGGCGAGGCCATTTACAGCGTCCAGTATGCGGAGCAGGGGCGGCAGGGCGAAATACTCACTCAAATGGCGACGGCATTACCGGGCAAATTCCGGCTGATCCAGGGCGGCGTGGATCATATTCAGCATTATGCCGTTGTGCGTTTCTTCTTCTCAGTGCCGGTAAACGATACGGCATCTGAGCAGGTTGTTTTAGACTGGCTGCGACAGCACCAGGCCACCGTGGAGCTGACAGGTTATGTCTCCGGTAATGATTGATTTACTGATTAACGCCGTCGAAGAAACGTTACTGATGACGGCAATTTCCGGCCTGTTCTCGCTGATCGCGGGTTTGCCTCTGGGCCTGATTCTGGTGATGAGCAGTCCCGGCGGCATTGCCGAAAATCGCTGGGTTAACCGCTCGCTCGGGCTGGTGATCAACGGTTTCCGTTCTCTGCCATTTATCATTTTGCTGGTGGCGCTGATCCCGGTAACCCGTTTTCTGGTGGGCACATCGCTCGGCACCTGGGCGGCGATTGTTCCGCTGTCGATTACCGCCACGCCGTATTTCGCCCGCGTGGCAGAAGTCTCGCTGCGCGACGTGGATCGCGGACTGACTGACGCCGTTCGCGCGATGGGTGCCAGTAAACTGCGTATTGTCTGGGACGTGCTGATCCCGGAAGCGCTGCCCGGTATTTTGTCCGGATTTGTGGTCACGCTGGTGGCGTTGATTGGCGCATCGGCGATGGCGGGCGCTATCGGCGCAGGCGGACTGGGTGATCTGGCAATCCGTTACGGTTATCAGCGTTTTGAAACAGTGGTGATGATAGAAGTGATCGTTGTGCTGATTGTGATGGTTTGCGGCATTCAGTGGCTGGGCGATCGTATCGTGGCGCGCGTCGATAAACGTCATTAAAAAGCCGGTTGTGCGGCGACCGGCTATGTTCAGTCTCTACAACTCGCTGCGTGAACGCCAGCGTTCACGGGCCATAAATCCTTTCACACCGACATCCAGGAACGGGCGCGGTGGCAGATAACTGGCGCGTCCGATGCCCTGCATATCGGCCAGCAACGGATTGTCCTCTCCCAGCGCATGTTCCGCCAGCAACCGCCCGAACGCACTCTGCTTGGAACTGCCGGAACCATTACATCCCGCTGACGAATACACGTTCGGCGCAATATTCCCCCATACCGGCGCGCCGTTGCGCGTAATGCTGATCAGCCCCGACCAGGTGTACGCCATATTGACGTCCTGTAACTGCGGATAAATACGGGCAAATAATGCCTGATGGCGGCGGGCATGACGGCCGGTTTCTACCGCACGGGTCACCAGACCTGGCGTAAAGTTGACGTGCTCACGGATCAGGAAGCGATGGTCAGAGGTATAGCGCAACGTCGCACCCGCCAGTGCATTCACCGGCGTCGAGCCCCACGGCGCAATATCACCGATAAGCTGACGTTGTGCGGGTGACAGCGGTTCAGTCAGTGTTGCAAACGTCGACATCGCGAAGACGTTGCCTTTGAACAGCGGTAACCCGCGTGCTGCACCATTGATCGCCAGCATCAGTTTACCGGCACGCACTTCGCCGTGCGGCGTTTCTGCATGAATAGTGCCCTGAGTGTCAATCTGCAACGCAGGTGAGTTGGCATAAACCGTGACGTTTGCCGGCAACGTGGCCACCAGCCCGCTGATCAGCGCCGCCGGATTCACCAGAATACAGTTGGGCGTGTACACCGCGCTGCGGTAAAAACCGGTGCCCAAACGCTGACGGAGTGCGGCTCTGTCCAGCAGCTCAAAGCTTTCGCCGAGCGTGGTGAGTTCCTGCTGATAATGCGCGATTTCACCGTCAAACTGCGCACTCACGGCGCAATGGTATTTGCCTGAATTCAGCCAGTCACACGCAATATCATGCTGATCGACGGTCTCTTTCAGATGATGCAACCCGTACTGTAAAAGACGCCGGTACGCATTGGCGTGTTCCAGCTCAGCCGATGTGCTGCCGACGGTATGCGGTAAATCAATCACAAAACCCGAATTACGGGCCGAAGCGTTATCGGCCACGTCGAGCGCCTCGAGTACCACAACATGCTCATGCGGCCGAAGCTCGGCAATACGACGGGCAAATGCCAGCCCGGCAAAGCCTGCACCAATCACCAGCCAGTCTGCCGTGACTTTTCCACGTAAAGCCGGATGGCGGGGAATATCACCCCGCAGCGCCGCCCAGCCGTTAATATTTTGATCAAGAGGTAAATGTTTAATTTTCATTGTCTGTCAGGTGGTTATCCCGGGTGCAATGATCCTAAGGGATAGACGTATAGATGTCTAATGCGGATTAATGCTATCAAAAGAAGGTGAGCTGAATACTGCACAGATAGCGGCTGAATCTGGTCGTCTGCTACCCCCTGAGAATTTTGCCGGTGACCGGTCGCCTGTCTCCGGAAGTTGGCTATGAAATCCTCATGTTGCGCGAAAGAAAAAATTGAGAGCGCTATCCGTTGAGAGCCAGAGACATGTCCGGGTATCGGGCGCACAGGAAATCGACGAATGCGCGAACTTTTGGCGCAGCAAGCCGCCTGGAAGTATGCAAAACCCAAAGTTCCCGCTCTGCCCCCGACACGATGCCCCACTGAACTAAATCGCCGCGGGCAAGCTGGTTCCATGCGATGGATTGCGGAATGAGGGCAGCCCCACCGCCGGCGATTGCCGCATCGCGGACCATCAGTAACGAAGAGAAGCGCAATTTTGGGATCGGCTCCAGGACCAGTTGCCCGCCATCGAGACTCCAGTGGGCAGGCTGGAAACTCGACGTTACGATGCCGGGCACTGGCCTGATTGCGCCGGGGAGTGGCCTGATTATTTCAGGTGCGGCCACGACAACCAGCCTGTCTTTGGCGAAACACCGTCCGACTAAATTGCTGTCGGGGCTTGGGTTGATGCGGATTGCGACGTCAAATTGTTCCTCGACCAGATCTACCATGCGATCTTCCGCCACGATTTCAATTTCAATTTCCGGGTAGGCCGCACAGAATTCGGCACCAATGCGCCCCATCGCAAGCTGGGAAAACAGCACCGGAGCGGCGACACGCAAACGCCCGCGAGGCGTCGAAATACCATCACCGACCGCCGTCATGGCTTCGGTCACCTCACTCAGCAGGCCTTCAGTTATGAGACAAGGTGTCTAAGTTTTAGGATCTTTGTTTTTTAATTGCAACGGAATATTGTCTCGTTATCAGAACTTGCTACGAGGAACTGCAATGAACAACTTACAACGCGCCGTACTGATTGGGGTCTCTGGTTTATGAATAAGCCCGATCCGGTATTACTCGGGAAGCTGGCCAACGACGTCGCCAGCGGCACGCTACAGTCCAGAATTGGCGGCGTAGTGGGCTTCGCTGATATTCCCAACGCAATCGAACGTAATCGTACCGTTTCACGGACCGGTGAGGTCGTTGCGGATTTCTCACGTTAACCATTATCACTATCTTGCAGGAGTTAAATATGAGCATTCTCGTTACCGGTGCCACGGGCACCATTGGTTCACTTATCATTCAGGGTCTGGCTGACGCTGGCGCCGGGGTCAAAGCCCTAGTACGCCAGGCGGGTAAGCGCGAGTTTCCGGCAGGGGTTACGGAAGTCGTTGCAGACCTGACCGACGTCGCGTCGATGCGTGCCGCGCTGTCATCGGTACGAACGCTGTTTCTGCTGAATGCGGTTACGCCCGATGAGGTTACTCAGGCCCTGATCGCCCTGAACCTCGCCCGCGAGGCGGGCATTGAGCGTATCGTTTATTTGTCGGTGATCCATGCTGATAAATTCACCAACGTTCCGCACTTTACCGGCAAGCATACGGTTGAACGCATGATCAAAAGTCATGACATCCCCGCCACCATTCTGCGTCCGGCTTATTTCATGCAAAACGACCTGATGGTTCAACAGACGATTCAGAACTACGCGGTGTACCCGATGCCTGTCGGCTCGGCGGGCGTCTCAATGATTGATGCGCGCGATATCGCGGATGTCGCCGTGGCTGAGTTGCTGCGACGCGACAGGGCATCGTCTGCGCTGGATCCTGTCACGCTGGAGTTGATTGGGCCGCAACCGCTGACCGGTGCGTCCGTGGCGAAGATCTGGAGTTCAGCCCTGGGTCGCGAGATTACTTACGGGGGAGATGACGTCACCGCGTTTGAAGGGCAACTCGCCTCGTACGGTCCCAACTGGCTGGCTTATGACATGAGCCTGATGATGGCTGGTATTCAGACGTTCGGCATGCAAGCTGCTGAAGGAACCGCAGAACAGCTACAGGCTCTCATTGGACACCCGCTGCGCACTTATGAAGATTTCGTTCGCGAGTCTGTTGCCGGGAGCTAAACCGCGAGGCAAAGGGGCGGTTTACTGTCAGGCAGTACGCCGCCGAACAACCGGTAAACGTAACCCAGTCAGGCACTTGTTACCTTGCAGGCATCTTCTCAGGAGGATACGGTATGTACTGGGTTCGGCAGTTCCTCATCCGCACAGGTTTCACCCTGGATACGACTCTGTGCATACCCGCGCAGGCGCTGGAACGGGCTGGTCAGAACGGTATAAACCGACGATACGGGAGTGATTATGAAAAGAGAGTCGTTATTCAGGTACGCGCGGGAACACTATAATTCGGAGCCGGAATATCTCTGGCGTAACCTGCCGGATTATGCCGTGCTTCGTCATCACAATGGTGATAAATGGTTTGGTCTCGTGATGAATGTATCCGGTACCAAGCTGGGGCTGAAAACGGAAGATAAAGTCGACATACTTGAGGTTAAGGTCCGGCCGGAGCACATCGGCTCATTACGTCAGAAAGACGGCATTTTGCCTGCTTATCATATGAATAAAGAGCACTGGGTCAGTGTGATCCTTTCCGGACCGCTGTCGGCAGATGAAATACACGAGCTGCTTGCCGACAGTCATGAACTGACATGCTGATAATATATTCAAAGACAGAGATACCTATGCAGGCGTTATTTCTTAAGCCCCCTTTGATGGATAAGCTCTGAGCGGCAAGGCGCTGCAAAGGAATACGCCACGTGCATAATTAATGGTGCAATAAGTCACTTAAAAACTTCCTGGCACGCGGGTGTTGCGGATGATTGAAGAAGTTTTCCGGTTTGGATTTTTCCAGAATTTTCCCCTGATCCATAAACCAGATTGTGTCCGCCACGTCGCGGGCAAAATTCATTTCGTGTGTGACGCACATCATGGTCATACCTTCACGTGCCAGACTGCGCATCACATTCAGGACTTCACCGACCATTTCCGGATCAAGCGCCGACGTCGGTTCATCAAACAACATCACCGGCGGTTTCATGGCTAATGCCCGGGCGATGGCAACACGTTGCTGCTGCCCGCCGGAAAGCTGTGCCGGATAGGCATTGGCTTTGTGTGATAATCCGACACGTTCCAGCAGTTCACCCGCGTGCTTGCGCGCTTCCTGACGTTTCACGCCGAGCACCTTTACCGGCGACATCATGATGTTGTCCAGCACCGAAACGTGCGGGAAAAGATTAAAGTTCTGGAAGACAAAACCGATACGCGTGCGCAACTGATTCAGGCGGGTGCTGGTGCCATGAATATCCATGCCATCGAACAGGATCTGGCCCTCTTCAATAGGTTCCAGCCGGTTCACGGTGCGGATCAGCGTTGATTTGCCCGAGCCGGACGGTCCGCAAACCACCACGACTTCACCACTTCTAATTTCAGCACTCAGGTCGGTGAGCGCCTGATATTCGCCATACCATTTATTAACCTGATTAAATAAGATCATTGGTCGCATCGTCGTTCCTTATTATGATTGAGTCTTCAGCAGTGGAGCCTTCGTCATTTTCTCCGCTTCCGGCATCCGGTTCTGCCGTTTGCGCGTGATACGGGCTTCAAGCTTATTGGCCAGCCACGTCAGGCTGAAACAGATGATGTAATAGCCAATCGCGACAATCGCGAAGACTTGAAAAGGTTTGGTCAGCAGTTGGTTATTCACCTGATTAGCGGCAAAGGTCAGCTCCGGCACGTTAATGACGTAACCCAGCGTGCTGTCTTTAATGATAGAAACCAGCTGGCTGACCAGACTTGGCAGCGTGTTGTATAACGCCTGCGGCAGAATAATCAGACGCAGCGTTTTGAAATAACTCATCCCTAAAGCGCGCGCCGCTTCGTACTGGCCGCCCGGCAGCGCCTGAATACCGCCGCGCACGATCTCGGCGATATACGCACTTTCATAAATCACCAGCGTACACAGCATGGTGCTGAAGCCGCTGATGTTGTGACCGATTAACAGCGGAACACAGAAATACGTCCAGAACACCACCATCAGCAGCGGAATGCCGCGTAAGCCGTAGACCCAGCAGGCAGCGGGCCAGCTCAGCCAGCGGAAAGGCGATAAACGCGCCAGCCCGAGGAGAATACCCACCGGCAGTGCAAACAAAACGGCCAGCAGGGAAATCAGTAACGTACAAAGTATCCCGCCGAGCGGTCCCTGCGGATATTGCCCCATCAGGAACAGCATCCCGTTGTCGTGCAAAATCGTGAACATCTCGAGCATGTGATTACCTCGCGTAGGCCCGCTGGAACCGGCGGGCCAGCAACGCGCCAGCACCCATCAGCAGCAGAGAGAAGAACAGATAACCGGCAGAGGCCACCAGATACGATTCGAAAGTCCGGAACGTCTGGTTTTCAATATCACGGGTCACGTAAGTCAGTTCAGCTACGCCAATGACCATAGCCAGACTGGTGTTTTTGAACAGTAAAACGGTGTGGTTGAGCAGCGAAGGCAGCGCGTTGCGGATGCCTTGCGGTAAAATAACCGAACGCAGCGATCGGGTGTAACTCATGCCCAGCGCGCGTGATGCTTCGGTTTGCCCTTCAGGAATAGCGCGTAATCCGCTGCGGATGTCTTCAGAGAAATACGCCGCCTGACACAATCCGAGCGCAAACATCGAGAACAGAAACTCGGCGTTGAAATCGTTAATCCACATCTGCACAGATTCCGGCAGCAGCGTCGGAATGGCGAAATACCACATCATCAGCTGAATAAGCGTCGGCACATTGCGGTGATACGACACATAGGCGCGGACGAAATATTCGGCGGCGCGTTTGTGCGTCAGCCGGATGACGACCAGCAGCAGGGCAATACACATCGCGAGCAGCCAGGACCCCAGCGCCAGCTTGAGGGTGACAACCATGCCATCGACGATCATCTGCCCGAACTGACCGGTCAGGACTTTGCTGAAATCGAGCGTCATCGTATTTTCACCCTCCTGAATGGTTGAACTGTGGGTTTATAGGAAAAAGATCACAGACCTTCGCCGGGGCGCATGGTGGAAAGGCCACCGGGAACCTGCAACGTCGGGGTGATTTCGATGTTGCCGATGTTGACGGCAATCGGCGCAGAAACGGCAAACGCCACGCAATCGGCGATGTCTTTGGCTTCGGGCAGTTCAAAACCGTCAATGAAACGGCGGCGGGCTTCTTCGTGATCGCCGGAAACATTGCCGAAAATGTCAGTCGCCACGCGACCCGGGCAGATTTCAGTGATGCGCACACGCTTGCCGTAGCAGTCAACGCGTAGCTGGCGCGACAGGGCGTGAACCCCGGCTTTGGTGGCGTGATAAATCGAGTTGCCGCCGAAGTTATAAATCGCGGCAATCGAGGTGATGTTGATGACGTGGCCGCGATCGCGTTCCATCATGCCCGGCACCAGCAGGCGGCAAAGATGCAAAACGGCGCGCAGATTCACATCCACCTGCGTATCCACGGATTCTTCATCGGCGCTCAGGATAGAGCCGGGGCGGGAAACCCCGGCGTTGTTCACCAGAATATCCACGCTGATCTCGCTGCACAGGCGCGTCACCGCGTCGAGGTCGCTGACGTCGAGCGCATGCGGAATACAACCGGTGCGGGCGGCGAGGGCGGCCAGCTGATCGGCGCGGCGTGCGACAGCATGAACGGTGATCCCTTCCTGACAAAGGCGTTCGACAATGGCTTCACCCATTCCGGCCGATGCGCCGGTCACCAGGGCGGTTTTGTAATCTGAAAATGGCATTGCGACTCTCCTGTTAAACCGCCGGCTCCATCATGTTCTGCCGGTGGGTGTTTTCTGACTGTATCCAGTAATTCTCAGACGGTATAAGACATAAACCGTGTGAGGCGATAAGAGGGGCTTATAACAGCGTGTTTTACCCTGCCATCAGGCGGCGTTGCCGGGCTGGCGGCATCAGCGCGATGTCCATTTCGGTAATAATTTCCCGCAGCGTATGCACCATTTCGAGGGATTCCGGCGTATCGCCGTGAACCAGAATCGATGTCGCATCCACCGGCAACGTCACGCCGTCGATGCTTTGCACCGTGCCTTCGCGCAGCAACTGGCGGATGCGCGCGCGTACCTGCTCTTTGTCATGAATAACCGCGCCCGGTTTCGTCCGGCTGACCAGCAGGCCGTTGCTTTCATAGGCGCGGTCGGCGAGAAACGTACAAATCACCGGCAAATCCAGCGCCCGCGCCATGCGTTCGACGGCGTTGCCGGGCATCGTGCTGATGATCATTTGTGCATCGAAATTCTTCACCGCCTGCAATAACACCCGCGCCAGCCGGGCGTCTTCGGACACCATATTGCCCAGCGCACCGTGGAAACTCATGTGCGTCAGCGGGTAATCCGCCGCTTTCGCAAAAGCAGAAAGCGCGCCAAGCTGATAGGTGACGTAATGCGCCATCACCTCCGGTTCGATGTGCATCCGGCGGCGGCCAAACCCGGACAAATCAGGGAATCCGACGTGCGCGCCGAGATCTACCTGATACTTTTTCGCCAGCGCGACGGTTTTCGCCATAATCACCGCATCCCCCGCGTGAAACCCGCAGGCCACGTTGGCGGAGGTGATCAGCGGCATCAGCGCGGCGTCGTCGGCGATAGTGTAATCGCCAAAGCCTTCGCCGATATCGGCGTTTAAATCGATGTATTTCATGCGGCCAGCTCCTCGCGGCGTAAAGTGAAAATCTCCGCGCCGTATTCCACGCAGTCACCGTCTTCCACGGACAGGGATTCCACCACGCCCTGCACCGGGCTGCGCAGCGGCAGATAAATCACGCCGACTTTCAGCAGCCCGAGCAGCGCATCTTTCCCGACTTTTTCACCCGGTTGTGTGAACGGAATTTTGTTGAGCGGATGCTGTAACAACACGATGCCGGGGAAAGGTGCACACACCGCGTCGGGGGCGGTCAGCGCGGGGAGCGCAGGCGTTTCGTCCGGCATGCGGCATGGCGGGGAGACTGGCGCGTATTTCATGCTGATCCGGAAGCCGTTTCCGCTGAGTTCAATCTGGCTCAGGCCGGACTTACGCATCTTTCGTGCGATATCTCGCAACTCGCTGAGTGCTGGTGCTTTTTTTTCCATATCCTTCCCGTCGAAGAGAGAGTGTCCCCGCGCAATAACGACGACAAACGACCCGCTTTGCGGGCGGTAAAAGCACTCTATCGTGTCACTGCCGACGTCAGGAAAGAGGATTTCGCTTTGCGGTAATAAGGTGCGCTTATTACCCCACCAGCGTCAGTGGCCGGTTATCCACCGTGCGGCTGGCCATCAGCGACAGCAAAATCGCTTTGACCGCTTCGGCGGGCTGGGACAGCGGCAGATGGTCGGACATACAAAATGACAGCGCCGCCTGAATATTCGGTTTATCAATTTTCGCCATCCACGAATCCGAGGCTTTGAGCATCGCGCGGGCGGCGGATTCCGGCATGATCGTGCAGCCTAAACCCGCCGCCAGCGCGGCATTGAGGGTGGTTTGCGATTCGATTTCGCACTTCACGCGGTACGTCACAGCTTCATGGATAAACGCGTCGTCGATGACTTTTCGCATGATGTTGTAAATGCGCGGCAGGAACAGGTCATACTTTGCCACCTGCGCCAGACTGACGGATTTCAGCGGTTTGCTCAGCGCGTGCGGGCAGACGAAATACAACTCTTCTTTCATCAGCGGCATAAACCGTAATCCGTGAATTTCCCGGTTGCCGTAAATCACCGCCATATCCATCCGGCCATTCATGATCAGCTCGCTGAGCGTGGTGCCGAAGTTTTCATTGAAATACAATACGATGCCCGGATATTGCCGGTGGACTTCTTCCATCAGCGGCAATGCCAGTTGCTGTGCGGCGGTGCCCGGCGCAAGCCCGACAGAAACGCTGCCCGAAAGCGCCAGCGCCGAGCCGTCAATCGCGCTCTGGGCCTGATCGCACTGGCGCAAAATGGCCTGCGCGTGGATATACAAAATCTTGCCCGCTTCGGTCGGCGTCACGCCGCGTTTGGTGCGGATCAGCAGTTGCTGATTCACTTCGCCTTCCAGCGTCGCGAGTTGCTGGCTGAGCGCAGGCTGCGCAATGTGCAGGATATCTGCGGCCTGAGTGAGGCTACCCACATCGACAATCTTGATAAAATATTTAAGGCGGCGGAGATTCACGATGGCATCCTCATCACGGAAACAAGTGGTGTTATAAGTAATGTGTATGAAGCAAGATGAGTGCCAACACGCACTAACAGGCTGATTTATGTCCGATATCCGGTTTTCCTTCTGATTTACCCGCCGATTTATTCACTGTATAGCCGGATGTTTTCTGCCTTTGCGCAGCCTCCCGAATAATGAAAATCCCCGCCTGCACTGCGCCGGTGCAAATTGCCTGATTTGCGCGTTCAGCCATTGTTTTGTGTTATGTCACCACAACAAAGCGCTATTGGTCGGCGCGGTCCGTTCCTCATTACTCTTTCCCCTGAAGTGCCTCATCGCTGTCCGTCTTTTTACGTTCGATAAAAACAATGGAACCCCAGGACCATGCCTGATATCGCCGATCGCTTAAAAAATGTCTCTGTTTCGGCCTCCGTCGCCATGACGCAAAAGGCCCGTGACCTCGCAGCCGCAGGCGTGAACGTCATTGCGCTTTCTACCGGTGAACCGGATTTTCCGACGCCCCCTCATGCCACGGAAGCCGCCTACGCCGCCGCGCTCGGCGGTGATACCCGTTATCCGCCAACCGACGGAACCCCGGCGCTGCGGGCGGCCATTGCGCGTAAATTTCAGCGCGATAACAACCTGAATTACGACGTGAGCCAGATCCTCACCGCAGGCGGCGCGAAGCAAATTATTTTTAACGCGATGCTGGCGACGATTAATCCGGGCGATGAAGTGGTGATCCCGACGCCGTCGTGGATTAGCTATGCGGATATCGTCAAATTCGCGGGCGGTATTCCGGTGCCGGTGGCCTGCCCGGAGGAGAACAATTTCAAGCCTTATCCGCAGGACATCGACGCGGCGATTACGCCGAAAACCAAGTGGCTGCTGCTGAATTACCCGAGCAATCCGACCGGTTCCGTGGCAACCCGCCAGGAATTGCAGGCGATGGGCGAGGTGATGCTGCGCCATCCGGGCGTGTGGATCCTGACCGATGACATTTACGAACATCTGATTTATGACGACGTGACGTTTTATACGCTGGCCGAAGTGGAACCGCGTTTGCTCGATCGCGTGCTGACGGTCAACGGCGTGTCGAAAGCCTATTCCATGACCGGCTGGCGTTTAGGTTTTTGCGGCGGTCCGCAAGATCTGATTAAAGCCATGAGTAACGTGAACACGCAAAACAGCGGCGGCGTCACCACGCTCACGCAGGCGGCGGCGGTCGCGGTGCTTAACGGCCCGCAGGATTTACTGAAAGAGCGCGCCGAAATCTACCGCCAGCGCCGCGATTACGTGCTGGAGCGGTTAACGTCCGTGCATGAACTGCGCTGTCATAAACCGCAGGGCGCGTTCTATCTGTTCGTGAACATTGAAGGCTGCATCGGGAAAACCACCGCAGGCGGGCGTCACATCAATAGCGATGCCGATTTCGTGATGGCGCTGATCGAAGAAAAACACGTCGTCACTGTGCAGGGCGCGGCCTACGGCATGAGTCCGTATTTCCGCATTTCGTATGCGACCAGCATGGAAGTTTTGCAAGACGGCTGCGACCGGATAGCAGCGTTTTGTGCGGAGCTGAAGTCATAACGTCTGAGTCAGAAGCATAAAAAAACGGGCCTTTCTGGCTAATGCCGATCGTTTAAGGATCAGTTGACCGATCCGGTGGCTCGTGTAAAAAGGGTTCATGCTCATCATGG
>NZ_QSNX01000032.1:273-31239 GCF_009498575.1 Rahnella sp. RcJ3 | reverse complement strand
GTGATCTCCTCAGGGACATAATCAGTATGTCGGAAGATCTCTAAAAGTGAATGGTTCGGTTAAGCGGGATACTTACACTGTCATCCCACGGAATAATAACTCTATCCCCCAGTCATGGTTCTCTTCCATGCAAAAACACTTAAAAATAAATAATATTTCATTTCATGTTGTTACATCAAAATTTTGTTATCCATCAATTTTCCTATATACCCCCCACCCCTATATGCGTATACTCCCACCCCCTATACACTGGAGGATTCATATGCCACATACTGTTGCTGAAAAAAAGAAGGTGCTGACAAGAGTCAGACGAATTAAGGGACAGTTGGAAGCCCTCGAACAGGCCCTGGAAAGGGGGGAAGATTGCAGTCCGATTCTCCAGCAAATTACATCAATTCGTGGGGCAATGAATGGCCTGATGGCTGGGGTGCTTGAGAGCCACCTGCGCGAGGAGCTGATGAATTCCAATACTACTGTTGAAGCGCGGGAATCATCGATTGAAGACGCGGTAACGTTAATTCGGACTTATCTGCGTTAAATTTCGTTTTTATCGAAGTCCTTTCATTGGGCTTCAACGTTCATTTATTTTGAGGAAATGCCATGAAATCACGTGCTGCAGTTGCATTTGGTCCAGGAAAACCACTGGAAATTGTGGAACTAGATGTTGAGCCGCCTCACGCGGGTGAGGTGCTGGTAAAAATAACACATACCGGTGTCTGCCATACTGATGCTTTTACCTTGTCCGGTGATGACCCCGAAGGCGTATTCCCTGCCGTACTGGGACATGAAGGTGCAGGTGTTGTCGTAGAAGTGGGTGAGGGTGTGACCAGCGTTCAGCCGGGCGACCATGTGATTCCACTTTATACCGCGGAATGTGGTGAATGTTTATTTTGTAAATCTGGTAAGACTAATCTCTGTGTTGCCGTGCGCGCTACACAAGGCAAAGGCCTGATGCCGGATGGAACAACCCGCTTTTCCTATAAAGGACAGCCTATTTATCATTACATGGGGTGTTCAACTTTCAGTGAATATACGGTAGTCGCCGAAGTTTCTCTGGCGAAAATCAACCCAGAGGCTAATCATGAACACGTTTGCTTATTAGGCTGTGGGGTGACAACTGGTATTGGTGCTGTTCACAACACGGCCAAGGTTCAGCCAGGGGATTCAGTGGCTATTTTTGGTTTGGGTGGCATCGGACTTGCTGCGCTACAAGGTGCCCGTCAGGCGAAAGCAGGACGGATCATCGCCATTGATACTAACCCGGCTAAGTTTGAACTCGCCAAAAAGTTCGGTGCAACGGAATGCCTTAATCCTAATGACTACGATAAACCTATTCAGGAAGTGATCATTGAGATGACCGGATGGGGTGTGGATCATTCATTTGAATGTATCGGCAATGTTAATGTCATGCGCTCCGCACTTGAAAGTGCTCATCGTGGTTGGGGCCAGTCCGTCATTATAGGTGTGGCCGGTGCCGGGAAAGAAATTTCTACCCGTCCGTTCCAGCTTGTGACAGGCCGTCAGTGGAAAGGTTCTGCATTTGGTGGCGTGAAAGGGCGTAGCCAACTGCCTGGCATGGTTGAAGATGCTATGAAAGGCGAAATTGAGCTTGAACCTTTTGTAACTCATACCATGGGACTCGAAGACATCAACGACGCTTTTGATCTGATGCACGAAGGTAAATCTATTCGTACTGTGATCCATTACTAAATCTCATTTTTTACAGTCACATGCTGCGTATTCCTCGCAGCATGTCATTAACGTTTCAACTGGAGTGATGCTATGAACATAATTAAAATCCATCCTGCTATCGACAATGGAATTGCCAAATCGGATGAGAACTTCACAGGTGGAACACTGCAATGTCTGTGTGACAGTGATAAAGTTGAAGTACGTGTGAATGCCCAAACATTGCATAACCATGCCTGTGGCTGCAGTAAATGCTGGAAACCTGAAGGTGCTACGTTTGCCGTTATTGCCGTCGTTTCCCGGGACCAGGTCAGCGTAATTTCGCACGCTGAGAAATTACAGGTTATCGATGAAAATGCAACCATACAGCGCCATGCTTGCAAGGAATGTGGGGCGCATATGTATGGCCGTATTGAGAATACGGAACATGCCTTTTATGGGTTGGATTTCGTGCACACTGAACTGTCTCCTCAGACAGGATGGTCTGCGCCGGGTTTTGCTGCGTTTGTGTCCTCGATCATCGAAAGCGGTGCGCCGGTATCTCAAATGGACGCCGTTCGCGCTCGTTTGGGGGAAGTGGGGTTGCCAGCATACGATTGTCTGTCTCCAGTACTGATGGACGTATTGGCTGCCCACTCAGCTAAACAGAAAGGCACATTTAAAGCCTAATAATATTGAATATTTGGCATTTAAATATTTTCATTATTAACAACGACTTTTGAGTTCAATTAAATAGTTTCCCACTAGTTGAGTGCGTTGTTTTTAATGGCCGCAGTCTTTATGTCACTTTCTCACCAGTAATAGAAATGTTCTGGTGAGTTTTTATTTTCAATGTGCTAGACCTAATTGCTAGAGAGCATCTTTTATCATGAAGCAGGTGGCTTAGTGTTTTGCGTATTATTGATGTTGAATTTATTTTAAGTGAAAAAGTAAATTAATAAAGTAACTATTTTTATGGGGGGATAAGGAAAACACCATAAAAAATCACATATACGCACGCTCAGCTAAAACAAAAAGTTGGGAAAGATGCAAACTCTTCTTTTGATCTGCACTTTTCCCAAGGATTACAATTCATCTGACTGATAATCAGTTTTTGTTGAAATATTCAATCCAGGGTTCACGTATCCCCTCCACATTTTGTTGAAATATATGGTTTATTCATGCTCAAAGAGAATATAAACGATTTAATTGCCTTTCTGGCAGTTGCTCAAGAGCTGAGTTTTACTCGTGCAGCCGGAAAGCTTGGCCTTTCACAACCGGCCCTAAGTCTTTCAATGAAAAACCTTGAGGAGAGAATGGGAATTCGTCTTCTGACACGGACAACACGAAGTGTTATTCCTACAGAAGCTGGTGAGCGTTTGGTCAAAGCATTAGGGCCTCACTTTCACGACATTGAAGTTGAACTACACGCGATGAAAGATTTACTAAAAACGCCATCGGGGAATATTAAAATAACAGCGGGCGAACATGTAATGGATTACTACGTTTGGCCAAAATTATTGGAATTTATAGAGTTGTGGCCAGAAATTAATATTGAGGTGACTGTTGATAATGGCCTAACTGACATCGTCAAAAACCGATATGATGCAGGGATAAGGATGGGTAATCAGATTTCAGATAATATGGTCGCTATACCAGTTACACCTGAAATCAAAATGGCTGTCGTAGGTTCTCCTTGTTATTTTTCCACCAGAACTAAACCTAAAGTCCCTTCTGATCTTGAGTTACACACATGTATTAATATGAGATTGCCCACGTTTGGTAGTGTCTGCATTTGGGAGTTTTCACAAAACGGCGACACACAGAAGGTAAAGGTAACCGGGCAATTAACAATAAATGCACTACGGCATAAAATTAACGCCGCAATTTCAGGTTTTGGTTTGATTTATGTTCCGGAAGATACCGTGATTGAGGAGGTGAAAACTGGAGAACTTATTCGTGTTCTTGAGGACTGGTGTGAGTCACGCCCTGGTTATTCGATGTACTATCCAACCCGAAAACAACACACAACAGCGTTCTCGATGTTAATTAAAAGCTTGCGTTGTTACTAGTTTTATTGTTATCGAAGAATTTGGTGTGAATTGATTTATAAGTTCAACTTATAACTGTTAGATGAAAATATCGGCTTACCTTAAACGAGATTGAATGATATTCTTTTTCATATTATTGAGAGATCTTGTTATTATTCTCATTATTGTGATCTATTTCTTCTGTAGATGATTTTCTAATAGCATTAAGGCACATGCCTATAAATTCTTTATACCTCTCTTCTATTTTATTTTTCGATGATAATTGATTTATAAACTTACAGACCTTCAAAGGCTTTTTTATAATGTCTAGATTTTTCATCAGCCATCCAATATTTGCCTGGGTGCTAGCAATACTTATTATGCTAATAGGGACTTTGTCAATTATTCGTTCTTCTGTTGAACAGTACCCTGACGTAGCACCGGTTGCAATTCAGATTGCTGTCACTTATCCCGGCGCGGATGCGGCTACGTTGCAGAATACGGTTACACAGGTCATTGAACAAAACATGAGTGGTCTCAGTCGCCTGATGTACATGTCTTCCTCAAGCGATGCTACTGGCTCTTTACAGCTGACCTTATCTTTTGAGAATGGTACAGATCCTGATATTGCTCAGGTTCAGGTCCAAAATAAACTCCAACTTGCAATGCCTCTGCTGCCACAGGAAGTTCAGCAACAAGGTGTTACAGTAAAAATATCGTCAAGCATTCCCTTTCTTGTGCCGGGGTTTATTGATGTGTCCGGGCGGATGGGTATGGAGGAAATATCAGATTATGTTGCCTCAAATATAAAAGAACCTCTGGGCAGAATTATGGGGGTTGGTGATATCACTCTTTACGGTTCACAATATGCAATGCGTATCTGGTTGAATGCCAATAAATTAAACAGTTATCAGTTAACACCGGTTGATATCATTGATGTTATTAAGGCACAAAACGCTCAGATAGCTGCAGGGCAGGTTGGAGGATTACCGGCTGTAAAGGGGCAGCAAACCAATGCATCTATTATTGCTCAAACTCGTCTTACCTCTCCAGAGGAATTTGGCAGAATACTGGTTAAGGTTAATGCGGATGGCTCTCAGGTGACACTGCGTGATGTTGCCCGCATTGAGCGAGGAAGTGAAAATTATCAGTTTGTTGTCAAAATAAACGGTAAGCCGTCAGCAGCCCTTGGTATTACGTTAGCCAGTGGGGCAAATGCACTAGATACGGCGGCAGCCATTCGTGCAAAGTTAACGAAAATGCAAAAATATTTTCCTGAAGGCTTAAAAGTTGTCTATCCGTATGATACGACTCCGTTTATCAAAATCTCATTCAATGAAGTCGTAAAAACTCTTTTTGAAGCGATACTGTTGGTCTTTCTGGTGATGTATCTTTTCCTGCAAAATTTCAGGGCGACACTCATCCCGACGATTGCAGTGCCGGTCGTATTACTGGGTACATTTGGCATCGTGCATGCCCTCGGCTATTCCATCAATACCCTGACGATGTTTGGCATCGTTTTAGCCATTGGGTTACTGGTTGATGATGCAATTGTTGTGGTTGAAAATGTTGAGCGGGTTATGTCGGAAGAAGGCCTGGGGCCTAAAGCGGCCACTCGCAAGTCAATGCAGCAAATACAAGGCGCGCTGATTGGTATTACATTGGTGCTTTCCGCGGTATTCGTTCCAATGGCCTTTTTTGGCGGCAGTACTGGCGTGATCTATCGCCAATTTTCTGTGACGATCGTGTCTGCTATGGCACTTTCAGTCCTGGTGGCCCTCACCCTCACGCCTGCACTCTGTGCGACATTACTCAAACCAGAACATAGTTCACGTAAATTACCACTTTTCAGTTGGTTTAACCGACGTTTTGAGGCAAGTGCAGTGCACTATGTGGATACCATTGGGAAAATGATCAGCCATCCGGGGCGGCATCTGGTAATTTACACGTTGATTGTGTTGCTCATGGTTTTTATGTTTCTGAGATTACCAACATCTTTTTTACCTAATGAAGACCAGGGGGTTTTAGGGTCTCAGGCCAATTTACCGGCAGGAGCAACGCAAGAGCGAACTCAAAAGGTGTTAGATACACTCAGCGATTATTATCTCACCCAAGAAAAGAATAATGTTGAATATGTCATGACACTCAATGGGTTTGGGTTTGCTGGCCGTGGTCAAAATCAAGGCTTTGCGTTTATTGGGTTTAAAGATTGGAAAGAAAGACCTGGGAAAGAAAATAAAGTTGATGCTATTGCTGCACGTGCGACAGCTGCATTTTCAAACATCATGGATGCGCAGATTGTTGCCTTTAATTTCCCTTCGATTATTGCCTTGGGCAGCGCCACAGGCTTTGATTTTGAACTAATTGATGAAGCAGGACTAGGGCATGAAAAACTCATGGAGGCCAGGAATACACTGTTAGAACTGGCTAGCCAGCATCCCAATGTATTGTCTGCCGTGCGTCCAAACGGCATGGAGGATACACCGCAATTTAAGATTCTGATTGATCAACAAAAAGCATCCGCACTGGGATTATCACTGGCCGACATCAACAGCACTTTAGGTACTGCTTGGGGAGGAACGTATGTCAATGATTTCATTGACCAGGGCAGAGTAAAAAAGGTGTATATAATGAGCGATGCACCTTACAGAATGATGCCGCAAGATATCAATGATTGGTATGTCAGGGCAACCGATGGAAAAATGGTGCCTTTTACCAGTTTCACCAGCACTCAGTGGGTATATGGCTCACCACGGCTTGAGCGATACAACGGATTGGCTGCGGTTGAAATCCTTGGCCAACCGGCATCAGGTAAAAGCTCGGGAGAGTCCATGCAACTGATGGAAAAATTGGCCAGTCAGTTGCCTGACGGCATTGGGTATGACTGGACGGGGATGTCCTATCAGGAACGTATGAACGGCCAACAAGCGCCCGGATTGTATGCGATATCCTTGCTGGTTGTCTTTCTTTGTCTGGCTGCCCTTTATGAAAGCTGGTCTATTCCTTTCTCCGTAATGCTGGTTGTACCCCTCGGGGTATTAGGTGCTTTGCTCGCGACCACAATTCGGGGATTAAATAATGATATTTATTTCGTTGTCGGACTCTTAACCACCGTCGGTTTATCAGCAAAAAATGCAATCTTGATCGTTGAGTTTGCGAAAGATCAGATGGAGAAAGAGGGCAAAGAAATCATCGAAGCTACGTTGGATGCTGCCAGAATGCGCTTGCGTCCTATTATGATGACCTCGCTCGCTTTTATCCTTGGAGTGCTCCCGCTGGCAATTAGCACTGGGGCAGGTTCGGGAGCACAGAATGCAGTAGGTACCGGGGTCATGGGGGGCATGCTGGGTGCAACTGTACTTGCTATATACTTTGTCCCGATTTTCTTCGTTATCGTCAGGCGTCGGTTTGGGTCAACGCGCTCAGATGAGCCGGGTGAATAAAGTTCTGTTGTGAAAGATGACATTTCCCGCTGGGGTGATTTCAGGGCCGGCGGAAAACTTATACTGCACTGTTTCATTAATCCTGAATATTCCGTCTTTTTATTCCGAATTAACCGGAAAGACTGCTTGTTTTTCCTACATCGTAAGATCGGTATAGTTTCACTCTATTGGTGCTTATCGGTAGATATCCTCTCAGAATCTCAGTTAAACACTTACAGACAATTCTTTTACGTTTCTGTCTTGAATGACGAAAGGAAATACAGTTGCTTACACGCGAAAATATATTCAGCGGAGACTATGTCAGAACGCATGAAAAATTATTCCCGGCAGATATGCTTTGGGATATCGAGAAAATTCATTCATCAATGTCCTCCGTTTTGCTTGACCGAGTGCCGGGCGAACCAGTTTGGATCTTCGCTTATGGTTCCTTAATGTGGAACCCATTAATTGTCATTGAGGAAATGCACCGCGCCGAGTTGCAGGGGTGGCAACGCCGGTTTTGTATCAGACTAACCTCAGGCCGTGCGACACCGGAGTGTCCTGGAAGAATGCTTTCGCTTGATGCTGGCGGGAAAACTCAAGGGATGGTGTTCAGACTGCCAGATGCGGGGATGGAGAAGGAGCTGATGCTGATCTGGACCCGTGAAATGATCACCGGCCTTTATAATCCTGTCTGGGCCAGTGCCAGATTAAGTACTGGTAAAACGTTGCAAGTGCTGGCTTTTGTATCGGATATCAACCATCCATTTTACGAATCCGATAGCAGTACCGCCGCAGTGATTAAGTCGACGGCAGTTGCCAAAGGATATATGGGTACCAATGCAGAATACATCACTCAGCTCGATTCAACCCTAGCCTCCTGGGGCATGAAAGATGACTATGTTGCAGATATTGCGGGGAAGCTGCGGATTACGGCATGAGTAGGGAGGTGCAATATAAATTATCAGGGTCTCACAGACCCCACCCGTGTGACGATAAAGTCGACAAATGACTTGATCTTAGGAAGTGGCTGTCGGCTCGATGGCCATAATACGCACACATCGCGGTAGTCGATGATAAAATCTTGCAAGACTGAAACCAGGCGTCCTGTGGTTATAGCGCCTTCCACAATAAAATCAGGCAACAGCGCAATCCCTAATCCGGCTTCAGTCATGGTGTGCAATGGGTCGATGGCATTAGCAACGCAAGACTGTGGAAGTTCGAAGGACAGAGGGTGCTTGTTGACATGTAAGGGCCACAAGTCTAGTTTTCCGCTGGTTGGAAAACGATAGCGCAGACACGCATGAGTTTTTAACTCTTCAGGGTGTATAGGCAAGCCACGCTGTTCCAGATAACCGGGCGTTGCCACTAGAAGATGTTGGTACCCACGTAATGGACGTATCGTAAGCCGAGAATCATTGATCATTCCAATGCGAATGGCGGCGTCAAATCCCTCATCAATGATATTGACCAGACGGTCGCTAAAATCCAGCTCAAGTTCTATCTGAGGGAACTGCATTTGAAACTCAATGAGGTATGGCATCAGATGTGTGCCAATTTGCGGTAGAGCAACGCGTAGCTTACCCTGAGGTTCTGCCCGTGCTTGGCTTAGCTCATCCCTGGCAACATCAAACTCAGCCAAGATGCGCTGACAGCGTCCGTGAAATATCTGACCTTCTGCTGTGAGCGTAATCGCTCTCGTAGAGCGGTGAAACAAGCGAACACCAAGTTCTTCTTCAAGCCTCACGATAGCTTTCCCTACTGCAGACGACGAAATTCCCAACCGGCGTCCAGCTTCGGTAAAGCTACGCGTTTCTGCTGCCTGGACAAATGCCCCCAACGCCCCAAAATAATCCATTGCCATCGCGCCCCCTCATTGTGTCATATTATTCCGATATATTGTGAATATAAGCCTATTTTTCTTTCAACGGAAGCACATTACAGTTTCTGGTACCTGATATTGGAGGTTGTACTTTTACAATCTGAGAATCATTTATAGTTAATGGAGACTGCAATGACGTCCATATCATCGCTGAATGTAATGCCCGCTGAACTTTTACAACACCCCGGATATGCACGTGTTTTTCAACCAGGGCATCTGACCTTTGGGTTTATAGCCCCCCTAGAAAGCTATCCGGACAGTGCCGCCCCGACTCTAGCGGATCATACCGCTATAGCCCGAAAGGTGGATGATGCAGGATTTTCAGCCATCTGGCTTCGTGATGTACCTTTTTATGATCCCTATTTTGGCGATGTAGCGCAGATACTTGATCCACTGGTGTATGCCGGATATCTGGGAGCCATCACTCGCAATATCGCGATTGGAACCGCAGGTATCGTACTGCCTTTGCGGGACCCGGTGATTGTAGCTAAGCAAGCGGCGACTGCAGATCAGCTATTAGGAGGGCGCTTGTTGTTGGGGCTGGCGACCGGTGACAGGCCGGTGGAGTATCCGGCCTTTGGTATGGATTTCAACAACAGGAGTGCGCGGTATCGTGATGCCTTAGACGTTATCAAGGCTGTCACTGAACAAGAATGGCCAGTTCATTCTTCACGATTTTATGGCGACCTGAACGGAGCGCTGGATCTGGTTCCTAAACCTGTAAGCGGACGTCTACCAACCTTGGTCATTGGACATGCAGGTCAGACCCTTGAATGGTCTGCTCAAAATTCCGACGGCATGATTGCCTATCTCGCGAATCCTTTGAGCGTACCGGACATCATCAGTTCCTGGCGAAATGCTTGCCGAACCGATGTTTTCAAACCCTATGGGTACGGGACGTTTTTCGATCTCGATCGTGACCCGGATATGCCGGTACAGACGGGGCGTGTCTTGCGCGGGGGGCGCAATGCATTACGTGAACTTTGGCTTCGTCAGCAGGAACAAGGCGTGTCACATGTCGCTCTTAATTTCAAACCTCTGCAAAGACCGGCAACAGAAGTGATTGATGAGCTTGGTGAGTATTTACTCCCCTATTTTCCAAGCCTGAATCTTGGAGGACAACCATGATAAGGCCTCTTCATCATATGGATTTTATTTTCCAGACAAAGCTGGGTACTTACCCTTTATCGGCACAGTGTGAAATGTTATCTGAACTGGGCTATCAGGGGTTGACGGTTTCGGCATGGAGTAAGGAGCTATCGTTATTGCCGATCGTTAAGGAACGCTGGGGATTGGATATCGGAGCAATTTACCTCATTTACCGACCGGGGCTTGAGTCATTTGTGAATAACATTGTTGAATCTGTTGAAGGTGTCCACAGCATTGAACTTGCACTTCATTCAGGCGACCACGTTAATGATACCGATCGACGTATGCTCGAACACATGTTACCGATTTGCGAACGTCGGGGAATAACTGTCGCACTCTATCCCCATGTTCGTTACGGCATGCAAACCACCTCAGAGGCAGTCGCTCTTTGCAAAGAATTTAGCCACCCCAACTTAGGCATTGTTTTTAACGGGTATCACTGGTTTGCCAACCAGGAAAAAGAGCTTGAGAGACGATTAGATGCAGTATGTCCATGGCTAAAAAAGGTCAATCTTGCAGGTTGTCGGCTCTCGCCATTAGGTTGGGGCGGAGTGGCCACCATCGAACCCCTGGATGAAGGTGAAATGGATAATTTTGTGTTGCTTGGTGCACTTGAGCGTCGCGGTTATCAAGGGCGTTATGGTGTTATGGGATGGGAAAGTATGGGGGGAGACGTCTATGGCAACTTACAACGTTCTGAAGTGGCATTCCGTTCTATGGAAAAGCGTCTGTTTGCCCATCCTGACTGGGCCATCATGATCTCTTCAGATATTTAGCATAAATAGGTTTCTATGATGCATCAAATTCATGCTTTGGACTCTTTTTTCTATACATCGATGGGCGTGTATAAGTTCCAGTCTCAATGCGAAATGCTGGCGGAACTTGGGTTCGATGGCATTACCGTTTCTGCTTGGGGCGGAACGCCATACACTGATTTGGCACAGCTTCCTTCCGTAAAATCGCAATATGGACTTAACGTTTCTGGCCTATACCTAGTGCTACATGAAGGTCGTAATGATAGTGCAATACAACGGATTGTTGAAAGTGTTGAGGGTGTTGAGCTCATCGAACTTGCAGTGCAAACCACCGTCAACGGCATGGGGAGCGTTATACACTTTATTGAGTCGTTACTGCCGATCGTTGAACGTCGTAGAATGCGGATTGCGCTTTATCCGCACCTTCGGCATGTGACGGAAACAACTTCACAGGTTGTGAAACTCTGCCAGCACTTTAACCATTCCCGTCTTGGAGCCTCGTTTAATGGTTATCACTGGTATGCCAGTGGGGAAGGTCAGCTTGAAAAGAAGCTTCAGGCCCTTAAGCCCTGGCTTATGCAGGTTGTGCTGTCTGGCAGTAGCTTATCCCCGCTGGGATGGGGAGGAGTGGCAACCATGGAACCTCTTGACCGCGGTGAGCTGGATAATTCCCGCATCATAACTGCACTTCATCAGATAGGTTATACCGGGAGTATTGGGATTTTGGGGTGGGATTATGGGGGGGATGTTTACAGCAAGCTTCAGCGCTGCTTGCGAAATTTGCAAAAAATCAGTCAGCGTCAATCTTCACATCCGTTATGGCAGAGTCATCCAGCGCCACGCTGATTGACAAAAAAACTTTGAGTTTGCTGCACTGTCTATTATTGAATATTAGGAATAAATGTACGGAATGTTGCGTCGGTTATCGACCCGTCTGCAATGGGATATCCTCACGACGATGCTTTCGATAAGAGAGTCAGTTTCAGGGATATCAAATTGTACGCTGGCCGTGGCGATGCTTTTCAATCTTGTATGGTTCGCGATATCCCGCTGCTCGTCATTCATTTCATTTGAAGGAGAATAAGATGTCTCTCGAAGGGAAAAAGGCGCTGGTAACCGGCGCATCTCGTGGGCTGGGTCAGGCCATTGCCATTGGTTTAGCACGTGCAGGAGCCGACGTTGCTATTGCGGATATCTCACTGGAATCTATTGCAGAAACCGCCGCTAAAATACGTGCATTAGGCAGGAAGGCGGTGGAGCTTAGTGTGAATGTTCTGGAATATGGGCAGGTGCAGAACATGGTGGCAAAAGCTGCTGCTGAACTTGGCACTCTGGATATCGCTGTCAATAATGCCGGGGTAGTGGGTTTATATAAAGTCAGCGATATGACCCCAGAAGAATGGGATCGCGTGATGAATATTAACGCCCGCGGCGTGTTCTATTGCTGTAAAGCTGAACTTGAAATTATGCAACCCCGTCAGTTTGGTCGGATCATTAATACTGCCTCTATTGCGGGAAAAGTGGGACTGCCCGATATGGCTCATTATTCCGCCTCAAAATTTGCCGTCATTGGTTTCACTAACTCACTGGCTAAAGAAGTTGCCCGTGAAGGCATTACAGTGAACGCTATTTGCCCGGGGATTGTAGGAACTGGAATGTGGCGGGGGTCTGAAGGTGTAGCACAACGATGGGCTAATCCAGGTGAAACAGAAGAGCAAGCATGGGAACGCCTACAGCAATCCTTGCTCCCACAGGGCGTAGCACAGACCCCAGAGGATATCTCAGACATAGTTATTTATCTTGCGACAGCTGCTCATGTAACTGGTCAGGCATTGGCCGTTGATGGTGGATTTTCACTGTAAGTCTATCGGGATGTTATTTTATCCTTGCTACTCCAGAGCGTATTCTGCGCCTGGGGTAGTATGTGTGGTGAAATACCTGTCCGATAATGTTGATTAGAAACAGTTCATTTCAAATGCCCAATCCGTATCCGTATTTATCCTCGCAATACCTTGGCGTTAAAATTTCCAGATACGTCTTATCTGTAGAACATGAAAATCAGCTTAGACACATCTAACCCTAAGACAAGGTTTATTATGAAAACCAACTTGTTACTTATCCTAATTGCAGGGTTCTCGTCATTTGTTGCAGCCCAATCTGCAGAACCTCTGGCGCTTCAAAAGTCATTCCCGTTATCTGATTTTATCCGCTCAGGGGTTTCTCTCAAGTATGGGGATTATCTGGGTAAAAAAGCGATTAAAATGCAAATGCCAGCAGAAAATTTTCAGGATCCTACAAAAGAAGTGCTGACGGACAGAAAATTCATGGCCTGGCTTCCGGTCGATTTTCATGACGGTATAATTGAAGTGGATATTGCCAGTACACTGGCTCACGATGCACCGGCTTATGCCCGCGGATTTCTCGGATTGTCATTTCGAATTGATAAAGCTGAACGGTTTGAGAATATTTACCTGAGGCCTACAAACAGTCAGGCTGATGATCAGGTACGTCGCAATCATTCGGTTCAGTATTTCGCTTATCCGGATTACACCTTTGAAAGGTTGAGGAAAGAGACACCGGAAAAATACGAAACCTATGCTGATATTGCTCTTGAGCGCTGGATTCATATGAAAATCACCGTATCCGGACAGCAGGCTAGGCTATATTTGGACCACAGTTCGACACCGGCTTTGCTTGTCAATGACCTGAAATTAGGCAGCGAAGCGCGAGGAGGTGTAGGGGTATGGATCGAATCTGGCACGACTGCGTATTTCAATAACCTGAAAATAAGCAGTAAATTGCCTGATGCACATCCCGAGCAGGTAAAATAAATACCATAACGTTCTGACGAGCCTGCTACTTATGATCCCTATACCTTCATCTTTTGAATCTTTCCGCAGCATTGTGCATTTTGTAACGACTGCGCATGCCCAAAGTTTTACAGAAGCTGCAGACCAGTTAGGTATATCTAAATCAGCCATTGGCAAAAGCATCAGCTTACTGGAGCAAAATCTGGGCACGGCGCTATTCCACCGGACCACCCGTAAAATAAGCCTTACAAGTGAAGGAGATGCGTATCTTGCGAGTTGTCTTATTGCTCTGGAAACGCTTCAGGGGGCAGAAAATGCGCTGCGTTCAAAGTTAACAGAGCCTTGTGGCACAGTCAGAATCGATATGCCTGCCGCTTTCGGACGCTCTGTAATGATGCCCGTATTACTCAATATGGCGGAGAGATTCCCTCACCTTAAACTGACCATCACTTTTAATGATAAAGTCATTGATCCGCTGAACATCGGGTTTGATCTCGCAATACGTTTCGGAACACTAAAAGATAGCGCTGACCTCGTGGCCAAAAAATTAAATGATCAACACCTTATTCTTTGTGCTTCACCTGGCTATCTACTACGCAACGGCACGCCAGCTACATTGGAGGCATTAAGACAGCATCGTTGTATCATGGCGTGGCGGGGTGGCAGTACGTTGAGCTGGTTGGTTAAGGATGATAAAGGTGAAGACTTCAGATTTAACCCCAGTCCATTTCACCAGATCAGTGACGGTGATGCGATGGTTGACGCCTGTGTGTCCGGTGCGGGAATTATTCAGTTCCCAGAATCTCTATTACGACCTTTTATCGAAAACGGAAAACTGGTGCCTATCCTCCCTGAGGTAAAGCCTGAACCGACCGAACTGAGCATTATCTGGCCTCGTTCACGCCATGTATTACCTAGCGTAAGATTTATCATCGACGAGATTATCTCATTGTCGGAAAAGCGTGCGTTTGCGTAATTGTTCTCTTTTTTTCCACACTGAGTCCACTTTTAGTATCTTTATCAACTTTTCCATCCTCGTTATGATCCTTACTACGGTCACAATTACTCGGCCGTATGACCCCGTACCCATGAAGAGGAATAAATATGCCAGTCGTTAATATTCAGATGTTTGAAGGTCGTGATGAAGCTAAACCTGCTATCGCTAAAGCAGTAACTGACGCTATCGCAAACCACGCCGGTGTGGATCCACAGTATGTCTACGTCATTTTTAGTGATGTTAAAACTGAAAACTGGGCAATTTCCGGAGAACTTTTCTCTGAGACGTTGAAAAAAACCAACTGACTGCCCGGGCAATAAGAAGCCGAGAACTTTCTGGCGGCTCGTGATGAATAGGCCGTTGTTTTCATAAGACAACGGTATTTCATTGAGTGCGGGGCGTTTTGTCTTTTTGAATTTTCAGCTCGGAGGTAAGCACGATGGTGTCGCAATCCCCTGAGAAATATGCGGCTGAACCTGAATCTTCTGGCGTACATGCGATTCAGCTTGTGCAAAGTGATTGTGCCTGGAATGGGAAATTATACAGTCAGTATCCATCAGGGCAGCCATGTCTAACCGTCATGAAAATGACCATCGAAGCTCATACCACACTGCCCTGGCATACTCACTCAATGCCCAACGCGGCATTTATCATTTCTGGCCAGTTGACGGTTGAAGACAGAAATACGGGGAAAACCCGAGTGATCAATGCGGGTGAGGCATTCAATGAATGCCGTCGATGATATTCATCGTGGTTACACCACACATTTACCTGCTGAAATAATTATTACTTATGCCGGGGTTGTGGGGCAGGCCTTGTCAAATCCTGTATCTATCGAAGAATGAATCGTGGGTATTTTCTGCGCTCTCACGCATATTCATACGTTATTCACTGAAAAATATTAAGGTATCCATGATGGAAAATGAAATCATCAGTATTTTCTCCCTAGCTTTTAATGAAGGGAAACTACCAGCATTTAAACAACTCGTGGCTAAAATTGTCACCGAGACCCATAAAGAACCGGGTACATTAGCTTACATTTACAGCATCAGCGAAGATGAAAAAACGGCGCACATTGTTGAACGCTATCGGACAGAAGCACTAGTAAGCCATGTTGAAGAAACATTTTCTCCATTTGCTGAAGAATTTTTATCTTTGGTGAAAATTACCGGTTTAAATGTTTACGGTAAGCCGGATGCTGCGATCAAGGCGAAATTGGACCCTTTTGGTGCTGTGTATATGACACCATTTGATGGATTTACCCGATAACAAAATTTGATGGGTAAAGTCCCTGTCTTAGGTTAATTAAATGAAGTTATATGTTTACGATCATTGCCCTTTTTGCGTAAGAGCAAGAATGATTTTTGGGTTTAAGAATGTTAATGTTGAAGTGGTATTTTTAGCGAATGACGATGAAACCACTCCAATAAAAATGATTGGCAAAAAAATGTTGCCTATCCTGGAAACCAATGAAGGTTCTTATATTGCTGAGAGTCTTGATATTGTTAATTTCGTGGATGAAATTGACGGTAAAACATCATTGACACGTCCGTTGAGCGATGGCATTTCCGTATGGATAGATTCAGCATCTTCAGTAATATTTAAGCTTGCAATTCCTCGCTGGGCTTTGTCTGAGTATCCTGAGTTTGCAAAAGAAAGTGCCCGAAATTATTTTGTTTCCAAAAAAGAATCGATCTTTGGGAGTTTTACCACCCTCCTGAAAGACAGTGAAGTCTATCTGTCCGAAGTTAATGAGAAATTGCTAGAGCTCGACACTATTTTATCTGTTTATCAGTATTCTGAGTCGATGTGGTCAATGAGCGATATCCAGCTGTTTCCTCTCATTCGCGCTCTGTCTGTCGTTAAAGGCATAAAATGGCCAGCCAACGTTGACATGTGGCGCGAGAAAATCTCTGAGCAAAGTCATGTTGCACTTGAAGATGATGTTGCGCTGTAACTAGTCTGGTAAATATTAATCATTACTGACTAAGAGTGATAATAGTTAATATCGATGTGATTCAATATGGAATTATCTTCATCCGATTGAACGGTAAACCATTCACATTATTTCAAATGCTCTTCATTTTTATGAAGAGCATTTTGTATTATAATATATTGTTTTCAAGGCCTGAAATGATTAATGAGCAGCCGAGTGTTTTTCGATTTTCTAACCGTCATCAACATAAAAAAGTGGTTCTAAATGAGCTGCTTGTCTGGATTGAAAGCAACCTAAGAACGAGCTTGAAGTTAGATGACATCGCCAGAAAATCGGGCTATAGCAAATGGCATCTACAACGAATATTTAAAGACAGAACTAGAGTTACCCTAGCTGAGTATTGCCGCCTTCGTCGTTTATCTCAGGCTGCTTTACAATTACGATTAACACATAAAACGATATTGGAAATAGCACTAAATTATGATTTTGATTCTCAGCAAAGTTTTACGAGAATATTTGGTCAGCGCTTTGGTTTGACGCCTTCAGCTTATAGGAAATCTTCGATTCTGCCAACGCGAGGGCTTTTTGCGCCTTTCATGATTAATGAACGCAAAGCTCCGCGTCCTGAAATTATCGAAATTAATACTATTTTTCTGTGCGGAGAATCCGAGATAATTAGTTGCGACATTGAAAGTGAAGAGATGTTTTCATTTGGTTTTAGAAAAAAATCAATATTAAATACAATGTCTCACCTAACTTCCACATCGCTTCCGTTTTATGGGCTGGTGGATTATACAGGAAGTACAGAGGGATCTAAGGGATACAATGTTGGGTACACACTAGCGGTTGAGAAATCTGATAACGCCGCCTTGGGTTTTGGCAGTAATGTAGTTATTCAGAAAGGGAAGTATGCTGTATTTCCTTTTAGTGGTAATTCTGATGATTTCAAAGAGTTTGTTACTTTAATTTATTTGTTTTCCCTTCATCAGAATAGTTTATCCCGTCGAAAGGGATTTGATGTGGAAGTATATAAAACAGTTTTAAGTGAAGAAGAGGTGGAATGTTTTTATTGTGATTATATGGTGCCGATAAAGTAAAATTAATCTTAAGGTTGCCCTATTTTTAGGAAATAAGTTATTGAAACCAGAAAGCCTTAGCGAAAGATCCTCACCGTTAATGAAATGCAACTATCTGGCAAGGATTAGCCATGTAACTTTCTGTGAAGAACGGCGAGACTGAATGGGCAGTGGGGTAAATGTGCTCGACTAGCCGTTTTTAGGACTTATATCCGTTGGTTCAATGTTGGGTATTATCCGACAGCTCAATGCTTTTTTTTGGCCAAAGCCATCTTAGGGTATCAGGGAAGATTGAACCGCCGTGCATTAACGTATGGCCCCCTTCGCCAAACTCAAAACGGTAATCATAATCACGGTATTTTAAAGCCGCTGCCATTGCATGATTCGCCATCCTGATATCACCAAAAATGCCGTTGATATCATTTTTACCTGTCTGTAGAAACACACGGATATTTTTTGTGTCTGCTTTACGTACCATGTGAGGGTAATTGTGTCCTCCGCGAAGGTCCATAAAGCTGCCACAATGACTGATCACTCCTCCGAAGTATTCTGGCTTCATCCAAGCGAGATTAAAGGCACATATCCCGCCAGAGCTTATCCCCGCCGAAGCACGGCGTGAGGGGTCTTGAGTGATATTGTATTGCTGCTCAATGATGGGCAGCAGTTCCTCGAGGAGATAGCGTGGATAAACATCATTCACAGTGTCGTATTCAATGCTTCGATTATCATTTCCACCTAGGATTGGAGTGCCAGGTCCTTTATCTCCAGGCTGAATAAACAACGCAATAGTTGCGGGAATATCTTGCTGGTGGATGAGGTTATCTAATACCAGATTTGCCTTCATTTCAGGACCGAGATAAAATCCGCCGTCTTGAAAAATGAGTAAGTTAGTCGCTTGTGAAGCGGAATATTGTTCGGGTACATAAAGCCAGTAATCGCGACCTACACCGGGGTAGACCTGCTCGCTTACATGGTGATGCTGTGTCAGTTTGCCCGTAGGAACATCATGATGTTTCATCGATTCTGCCCCCAACCGATAAGGCTCATTTCCGCTTAAGGCTATCCGATAAGCCTCACGATCTTTTTCCGGTATTGTGTGCGGGGACACAAAATTAGGAATCACAGTGCTGGTGATGCCAGAGGGAACATAAAAAGCATCCTTTTTACTCTCGGGAGTTTTGTTTTTCATTGATGATATTTCCGGAAGGCACGGCAAAAAAGAAGAGTAGTCCGGCGCCATCGGACGCCGGAGAAAAACTATCAGGCTTTAATCCATGCAGGTGCCACAATCGGGCCCTGATTTAGGAAATAGCCGAACTGAATATTCATCTGCCCGATAGGCTCAAGGTAACGGCTGTTTTTGAGTGGCCCGGCATCGAGCACATCAAAATCGAGCACACCAGCTAGGGCAGTAACTCTGCTTTTAGCCTGAACATCATCTGAGGCGACCAGTATCTGAAGGCGGGTCTGGCGGGCATTTGAAGGTAATAGCTGAGCAAAAATAGTGTTAAAAGCTTTCACGACGTGCGCCTGGGTGGTAAGAGCCTGAATTTCCTCGGCGGCTGAGGTAGAATGGCCAATAGTAAGCTCACTGAAATCAGCGCTGACAGGGTTAGAAATATCAATCAGGATCTTACCGCTTATGTCACCGGCGGCAGAAAAGACATCTTTTGCAGCCGTGTAAGGTAATGCAAGAAATACGATATCAGCCAGACGAAAAGCAGCATCAATACCGCCTCCCTGTGCTCGTGCTCCAATTTTACTCGCCAGTGCAGCGGCTTTTTCGGGGTCACGATGACCTATAACGACATCAACATTCTTTTCGGCCAGCAGTGTTGCAATGCCAGCACCCATATTGCCCGTACCAATAACAGCAATTTTCATTTCAGTATCCTCGAAGGTGAATGCTTGAAAAAAGTATAATATGTTCACTATATTGAGATAAATTAGGGAATTATTTCTACATTCACAACAGGTTGTTTCTAATGGATCGACTCACGATGATGGGCGCATATGTGAAAGCGGTTGAGCTGGGGTCATTTTCTGCTGCAGCCGGAGCTCTTTCTATATCTCCACAACTGGTTGGTAAGCATGTTTCCGCGCTTGAACAACACCTCGGCGTTCGCCTGATCAACCGGACCACCCGCCAGCATAGCTTGACTGAAACAGGCCGGCATTTTTATGAGCGTGCCAAAAATATTTTGGCTGAAGTTGACGCGGCGGAGTCTTTTGCTCAGGAAGTTCATTTAAAACCTCGAGGGCATCTTAAAATTAACGCCCCCGTAACGTTCGGTATAAATGCACTTACACCCAAACTGCACCATTATTTACGCGCACATCCAGATGTTTCCATCGAACTGACGCTGACAAACAGAATGGTAGATCTGATTGATGAGGGATATGACGCTATTTTCCGTGTAGGGATGCTGGCTGACAGCGGCTTGATGGCGAGAACGCTGGCTCCTTATCGCCTGATAGCAGCCGCCGCACCCGAATATTTAGCCAGTGCAGCAGTGTTGAACCAACCGGAAGATTTAACTGGGCACGAGTGTTTGATTTTTTCTCACACTTCTCTGCGCACACACTGGATTTTTGAAAATAGGGCAGGGCAAGTGAAAGTTCCTGTTTCAGGCAGACTAATGCTGGACAGCGGCGACGCGCTAATGAGCACGGCGGTTGCGGGTTTTGGTGTTGTGATGCAACCAGCAGAGTTGGTAGAGCCTTATATCAAGTCAGGAGAACTCGTCAGAATACTCCCGCAATATGAAATCCCGCCTCGACCACTGCATATCCTTTATGCTCCTGACCGAAGAATGACCCCAAAACTCCGGAGCTTTCTTGACTTTTCCACCAACCAATTTGGACCTGACAGATAGGACCCTAGTATATTATTTGACAAATGATCAGATAATTCATTGTACCCAACAAATGTACCATAACTAATACTGAGATATAATCAGCTGCAAAATTTTGCAAATTTTCACTTACTTACAGACAATCATCCTATTACAGAAATACTCTTTTATAATCATCAAGCGCCAACATGTATTTAACATGTTGGCTGATGGCATCTCACCCAGAGATGCTATTAAATGTGACGATGGTATGTAAGATGATACTCAGGAATGAAAAAGTCACCAGTTATTGTATTTTGAGAATCGCAATTTTTTAAATAGTATAAATGTTAATAAAAATCCATATTGTTTCTTTAATGTTGCGCGCGTGTGAGTGGCTACTTTGGAACTTTCGGAACAAATGTTCGGAGCTACAAGGATATACCATTCACTAAAATTTAAGAATAGAATTCATTTGTGCATTAGATAGGTATTTAATTAAATGGCCCTGCACAATAATTTTTTTATACTAAAATGTTAAGTTATTCTCTCTGTGACCAAGCTATGCATTGTGAGCGGAACGCAAGATGTAATTGTGACTTAAATTTGACAAAAATATAACGAAATCTTTGAGGAAAAAAATGCATTTTTCAAGTGATATAAATCGACCTCCATATGAGGTTAATTCCGGTTTTCTTCAGGTGACATCTGGATGTAGTACACACAATAAATGTGCATTTTGTACATTCTATAATGATAGTCGTTTTAAAGCTTCGCCCTTGGAAGAAATAATACAAGATATTCAAGAACTGAAAAGAAGAGGATATCCTTATAAACGGATTTTCTTGCAAGGCGCCGACCCATTTGTTTTAAAATATGATGAACTGATGAAAGTTGCTGATCTAATACATCAAAACATTCCTTCTGTAGAAACTATTGGTGGGTATGCCAGAATAAATAATATTGGAGACAAAAGTATAGCGCAACTCAAATCTCTAAAAGAAGTTGGGTATAGCAATCCATATTTTGGTGTAGAGTCTGGGGATGATGTTGTTTTAAAAAAAATGAACAAAGGATATACTTCTGATTTTATTTACGAACAATGTTCAAAGATGGATTCTGCAGGATTTGAATATATTGTTAATTTTCTAAATGGTTTGGGTGGAAATAACTACGGTTCGAAGAACGCAATTAATACAGCTGCTATTTATAACAGAATTCAGCCAACAATGATCTACATATCTACTCTAACAATCATGCCGAATTCAAGGCTGAAGAGATTAATTCAAACAGGGCGATACATTGAAGCCACGGAGATTGAAAAACTGAAGGAACTAAGAGATTTTATTGCTAATCTTTCTTGTCACACTATCGTCCGCGCCGAACACGTGTCTATTTCAGTTCCTATCGCTGGAGTCATCCCTGAAGAAAAGAAATCGATAATAGATACGCTGGATTTAGCTATTAATAGTATATCTGAAAATAAGTTGCAAGAATTTAGACGTAATATTGTTAGCCTATAATTACATTTGTTATGACTTGCTCCCCGTTGGTCAGGATGTCTTTAAATGACATCATGTCATTTAAAGACATAAATTCAATTTACGAATTGACACCGGTTATTCTGCAGGCGTTTAATTATTTTGAAACCAGATTAACCACGCCAATAACAGGAAGAAGATGATGCTCAGTCAACTGACCCTTCGCTTTCCCAAAAAACTCATCGAATCGCTGAAAAACCGGGCTGTCACGGAAAAGACCTCGGTCAACGCACTGGCCGAGCGTTTTCTTGACGTCTCTTTGCAAACCAACGCACCGGACGACGACTGGCTGCAACTGACCACCCGACCGGATGAGGCGGTGCAGCGGCTGTACCGCAAAGTCATCCTCGGCGAAACTTTCGGCCGCCAGGCCCTGCGCCGCGCCGAGCTGCGTTTTATGACGGAGCTGGCCCACCAGGCCTACCGCGACGCCTGCGCAAAGGAATTTGTCCGGTGGCCGGTGCTGGAAACGCTGCTTAACATCAACTTTGAGCTGTTAGTCTGGCATGCCGGGCAGGGCCTGCCGGTGGATAGCCACTACATTAAGCGTACCTTTGAGTTTGCGACGGAGAACTGGCAGGAAGAGTCAGAGCGGTTTATGCGTGAACTGAGCCACGCCGTCGATCCGAGCTATGCGGAGTACCTGCTGCGCCCGCTGGCGTCAGGTTGCTTTGAGCTGGATGATTATCCTGACGACGTGCTGGCCCGCATCTTTACCCCAGCGCGCCTGCGGCAAATCTTCCCGCTGCTGATGCGCACCCGACAGTGGAGCTTCGAGCAGCGCGAAACCTTTATCCGGGAGATGCGCCCGCCGGTGCGGGAGATGAACGAAACCGTCACCGCCGGCGAGCTGCGCTTTGACATCCGCATCAAGGGCCAGCGCGGCGAATTGCCCGCCGCCACCGGCGATGAGGTCCCGCGGCTGTTTCTGGTCCTGACCGGCAGCAATTTTGTCATGCCGTTCGGTTGGGGGGAGTTTGCGGAGCTTTACCGCCTGCTGAAGGTTTACCGCACCACGCCGGCGGCGGTGCGCCGTTACAGTGAAGGCCCCCATATCACCTTGGGCCTGCCTAGGGCGGCGCACCAGGACGTGATCCTGGGGTTTGATGCGCTGCGGGTGTTTGTGCCGGCCGAAGCGTTCGGTGAGCTGGTCCGGGAACTGACGGCGCGGGTGGAGACGGGCGCCCTGGCCTGCGTCGTGGACGCCTTACGCACGCTGTACGGAGATTTATGATATGCCTTTATTAAGACAACTCTGGAATCCGAAGGGGCTGGATGCAGCAGTTGAAAGCGCCCCTGATGACCGCTACGGGTTTAAAAACATTGCCGACAATATTTCTCGCTCCATTCTTTCCCTCCCACAGGAGGCATCAAATGTGATCGGCATCGAAGGGGCATGGGGATCGGGTAAAACAAGCCTCCTGAACCTGATACTGAAAAGCCTTAACCAGAAAAAAGATGGCCACACGCATATCCTTCATATTTCGCCCTGGCTGAGCGGCAGCAGCCCGGTTGCAGCGTTGCTTCTTCCGGTTGCAACGATTATCCAGCAAGAAACTGAAAAAAGGCATCCTCCGACAGGTCTCAAAAAACTGTGGCGTAAACATTTGCTGTCACCAGAAGCCCAGAAAGTGATTGAGTATGCACAGAATACCTCATCCCGCGTACTCCCGCTGGTTGAGTATATCGGGCAGTTTTCCCGTCTCGTTAACTGGTTCGCAGGTGGGCTTAAAGTGTTTTCAGAGAGTCGTCTGTCGTTGGATCAGAAAACCACCACTAAACTTCGGGAAGACATAGCTAGACAACTGGTCGGTCTGGATCTGAAATTTATCGTCGTAATGGATGACCTGGATCGTCTCGAACCTTCACAGGTGGCTGAAGTGTTCAGGCTGGTGCGCGCTGTAGTCGATCTCCCACGCTTTACCCATATTCTCTGCTACGACAGACACATCATCACTCATGCCGTAGAGCATGCGCTGAATGTTGGGGATGGTAACCGTTATCTTCAGAAGATCATTCAGTTCAGTTTCAAGATACCTCGTCCTGAATCTTTTGATTTACGACATGAATTCCGCGAACGGGCTGAGACTCTGTATCAGCAAATTAATAATCAACCGCCAGATTCGGAAATGGCAACGGCTCTCGCCGCAGTTACTGATACCTATGGTGCTGCACTTTCGACACCACGGGAGATCCATCAGGCCATTAATACCCTCATTTTTCTTTATCCAGGCATGCGGGATTTTGTCTATTTTCCGGATTTATGCCTGCTTCAGCTTATCCGGATCACGAACCCGGGTCTCTATGACTGGACAGAGCATTACCTGACTGAACGGGCGGTCGTTGAAACTGGACAGGGGGGGTTAGCCGAAGGAGAAAAAGAAGTTTTCCAGCAGGAGCTTATTACCCTGACGAAAATGTTCAGGGCATCTAAGGCAAGCTCATTCACTACACTCGCGAAGTGGATCCCAGGTATCAGTGGACATGATGATAAAGACCTGAGTCTCTTCGAACGCGTAAGTGAAGATTTCAGTCATATCAAGACGACTGGTAAACGGCTTAGCAGCCTGACACACTGGCGATATTATTTTGCCTTTTCTTCGCCTCAGAATGTGCTACCGCCGGAGTTTTTTGACCAGCTTTTTATGCTGGCTGGCATACCGGAAAAGCAGCAGCAGCTTTCTGAAGATATGCTGTCACAAATCAACAGTAAAGGGATCATGACCGGCACCTGGTTCGAGCATATTCTTAGTAGACTGACAGCCAGCTTAATCCAGGATAGACATTTTGACGAATGTGCTGGCCTAGTTTGTTTTTTCTTCAATTATACTGATACTGTCAGTGCACGTTTCCGGACTCGTAACACATGGTTTTCCCTGCGGGAAACGGGAATTAATCAAGTTGTCAGGCACCTGCTGAAGCATATGCTGGATATTGATGAAGTGAGAACGATTGCACTACTGGATACGCTCGTTACCAATGGCGTTTCACCATTCTGGATAGCTGATTTTATGCGGGAACTTATCTGGGAACACGGTCTTGCACAGAATGCCGTATCCCCTCTTTCAGAGAGACTACTGAGCCGTGAGAACACGGAACAGTTGCGTGACAGATTTGCAGACCGGATGAATCAGCAAGAAATGCGTAGCCAGTTGCTCTCGCACCAGTCACTTTTGAGGTACCTGTACGCGTGGAAAGAAATGAGTGCGATGGAAACGGTGAAGGAGTGGGTTCGGGAGGTTTCTTCCAGTGAACAGGGACTTTTCGACCTGTTAATGCGATTAAGAACCACAGTTTTCAGTTCTGACCGAGGGGCATATCTCCAGATTAACCGCGAGCAAGTAAGCCCGTTCTTTGATGACTGGCTGTCTGTAGAACAAAAAGTTAGGGCTAAAATTTCCGGGAACGAGCTGACGCCGGAAATGCAGGAACTCAAAAGCGCTATGGATAATGACGATTGACCAAGTATGAAAGGCCGCTAAGCAGCCTTTCATCTTAGGACGTAAAGCTAAATCAAGCGCTAAGAGCTTTTTCTTTATCAAACGGGACCTCGGCATACGCCAATTCGCTCAACAGTTTTCGCTTCCAGCCCCCGTTTTCATCAAGCTCGGTATACAGCACTCCGGCTAGATCGGAAGGGATTTCAATGTTGCCCTTCTTGAGTACCAGCACCTTTCCGCGGCCGAGCTTTCCGGCGAAATATCCCAACTCATACAGGACGTTCTGGCGTGCTCGGAGTCTTGTACTTTCAGATGCCACCGCATTACCTGCATCATCGGGTGTCATCAGCACAATCGCAAAACTGACATCTCCAGACTCCGATTCAAATTTCTCGATAACTGTCCTTGAGCCATCAGGACGTTCAGAAAGGATGATCTCCTCAAGACCTATCCGGGATATGAAACGTGCAACAGACTGAAGGGCATCATTATCATGGCCATGAACAATGAAAATTTTACGCGAGACTGAACGCAACACTACAGGCGTAGGATCGGATTCATTTTCAACATACTGCTGGTAATCACGGACGAATGTGGCAAGTAATGATGAGGTAAATTTACGGACTGACTCAATAATCTTGCGGTCGTAGAAAAACGTGTGGCAAAAATTGATGGCAAAATTATTATCGGCTGCCATTTTCTCGATCAGCAGAAGCTTCAGGCCCAAAATATCGCCCAGTTCTTCCGGCCACTGCAGAACTGCGGAGCCAGCCATGCTGGATTCACTTTCATTACTTTTGGCAATAAAAGCGTCAAGGTCAGTATTTTGTGTAAGACGTTTATTTACCTCCTGTAATGCATCAGATTTCAACAGACGGGCCAGCTGTTTCAGCGGCTGCTGGTAATTCTGAACGTCAGCACGCTGTAAATCGAATACACAATTTTTCAGTAACTGAAAGATATCAATCGTCATCGTGCCCGTTCTCCCGTCTTTGTTGTTCGGCACTATCCAGAATTTGCTGGCGAAGATTTTCTTTCATGCTCTCAATCAATGGACTAACCATCGGATTGTTTACGTAGCGCGAAGCGCGTTCCTCTACTATGCTACAGGCTTCCTGAATTGCTGTTTCGATGCTGACAGGATCGTTAGCGTCGAAGCGGACATCATAGCTGCCATTCAAAGCTTCAGCCGCATCCTCAACTTCCTTTAACTGCTTCTGAAGTTTGTCTATACCTGAAATTTTTACGCCCATAACAACTCCCGTACCAGTGAGGTATCATCGGGAATATACATACCACGTTAAGGAACAAGGGCAGTGTATATACGTCAAAATCTACACAATTTCATTAAGATCTGATCTTGGGATTTTCGGATCTTTGGGGTGAAAAATGTACTATTGCAGATAAAAAATTAAAAAAATATGTTTTTAATTTTAGAATTATTGATTTAATCGCAATAATTATCCCCATTATCAACTATTTTTCTCATAATGTGCTGCATCTAAGTGTCTAGATTATCCGTGGCGATTCATGCCAAATTAAAAGATGGCAATTGCAGCTGTGGCGATTCACAAATCCTGGGCCACTTACTACAGACTGAAGAAAAAATTAACTTCTGTTCCCTAGATCGCTGTCTCCAGGTAACCCGTTAATCATTCTTATCGCTGGAAGAATTTATTTTCTTCTGAGGCAGATACATACGTTGGTATAACGAAAAGCGAATTAAAATTTCATTAGGTGTGATGAGTCCGGTGAAGTACCGGCAGCATCTGGGGATCACAATATAACCAGTCCAACAAAACATCTGCATCTCCAGACTAGTATTTAACATAATTGCCACCCGAATTTAATGCGCATAATGCTATTTATGTTAAATAGTACGGGATGAAACGAGAATACTATTTTTTCAGGTTGACTGTTTTAGGACTTCAGCGATATTCCACACATCCAGGTTCCCCTGTGCGGCTGAGACAGTCAACTCTTCATGACTTGGAGAAAACCGGACAAGAATGCCATTACGGCGCAGGAATAAAGCAGATGAGGCAAATGCGGTTCTCTTATTTGCATCATTGAAACAATGCCCCCGCGCTATAGCAAGAAGATATGCAGCAGCTAGAACGTATATATCATCCTCGCCTTCATACATGTGGCGGTTCAGAATTCGTGTTGCCATACTTTCTATCCGACCAGGGTCAGCATAGCCGGAAAGGCCTCCGTAAGCAGAAATCATTCGGTCATGAATGCCAATGATGTCTTTGCTTGAAAGAAAATAAATCATCGGTTTTTAAGAGCCTCAAGCGTCTTGCCATGTTCACTAAACAACCAATCGAAATCCGATTCAGCCTGAATTTTCAGCATTTTTTCATATTGCTCAGCATCAATAACAACAACGGGCTTTGCCGATCGGCGTGTGATAATTATAGGCTCACCGCTAGAAACGCTATCAAGAACTGAAGCCAGTTCATTACGGGCAGTCGTAAAATTTATAGCTTGCATAGTCATATGCCTCATTGAAGTGTACAACCCAGATGTACTGCATAATGTACACTCCATCAGTCTTTTTTTCAACACTTCCACTGGGGCTATTGGATAACACGCTAGATCTAATATTGGTTGGCATAATGACCAATTCACAACTACCCTGAATAATTCGTACCTGGATTATATAAATCCAGAATAAATAACTGACAACTAAAGGACCCCTATGAGCGAAGTGAAAATTGTTGCAACACTGACCCCTTTACCTGAATTTATCGAAACTATAAGAGATGCCGCACTGGCAATGGTTTCTCCAACTCATCTTGAAGAAGGATGCCTGCAATATGATCTGCATGAAAGCCATGCTGTACCCGATGTGCGTAACCTCGAAAATACAGGTAAAGTGTCATTCGTCTTTATTGAACGCTGGAAGACTGAAGAAGATCTGAAAAAACACGTAGCAATGTCCTACCACGATGATTTTCTCGATATCTTGAGCGGTAAATTGGAAACCATTAACGTTCAGCGTCTGACTAAGCTATAATAATCATGCATCGCGGGAGGGAATCGAAATAACCCTTTCGCAAATCTCATTTATTCAGAATGCATCATTCAGTGTTTAAACCCTGCAGTTAATTCACCAAGTCTTTTGTTCCTTTGGTGTATATCCAATATTTCTTTCACCAACCTCTAATTCTCATCCCCTGTACAAGAACCCAACGCAGTCTTCAACAGAACTGCGTAACTTCATATAATGGGATTTATATAAAGTTAGCTATTCGCTATAGTAGCTGATAATCTATCCAGTAGTTATAGGAGCAGGTAATTTTTCGCAGATGACCTTGCAGGTTTTGCTACGTGAAATCTGCAAGGGAAATCCCCTGCATCTTTCTCAGAATCGACGTAGCGTTGTCAGTGACCGGGAGTTCGCTTTTTAAGCTATATATGGGCAAATTGTCACCAATCAACCAGACACTACCTGCTATCCAGGCTGAAGAGGATGTTCTGGCGAGGCTTAAGGAATTTGTTCAAGACAAAGAGGCGTTTTCACCCAATACCTGGCGACAACTGATGAGTGTTATGCGGATCTGCCACAGATGGTCGATTGAAAATAGCCGCTCGTTTTTGCCCATGCTTCCGGCCGACCTTCGCGATTATCTGAACTGGCTTCAAGAGAGCGGTCGCGCTTCTTCAACGATTGCGACGCATGGATCATTGATTTCAATGTTACACCGTAACGCTGGCCTAATCCCCCCTAATACTTCACCGCTGGTTTTCCGCGCAGTGAAGAAAATAAATCGTGTTGCAGTTGTCACGGGTGAACGTACTGGCCAGGCCGTACCCTTTCGTCTTGAAGATCTGCTTGAGCTTGATGCGCTCTGGTCTGACTCGATATCGCTTCGCCATAAACGTGATTTGGCATTTCTGCATGTGGCTTACAGCACGCTGCTGCGTATCAGTGAATTAGCCCGTCTCCGTGTTCGTGATATCTCCCGGGCAACAGATGGCAGGATCATCCTTAATGTGAGTTACACCAAAACTATTGTTCAAACTGGTGGCCTGATCAAGTCCCTAAGTTCGCAGTCCTCCCGCCGGCTAACTGAGTGGATGTCGGTGTCTGGTATAAATGCTGAACCTGACGCCTTCCTCTTTTGTCCGGTGCACCGCTCTGGGAGTGCAACTCTTTCAGTCACCCGTCCGCTGAGCACGCCTGCGATTGAATCAATTTTCGCACAGGCCTGGCTTACGATTGGAGCAGGTGAACCTATCATTCCAAACAAAGGGCGCTATACGGCCTGGACTGGTCACAGTGCCCGCGTAGGCGCTGCACAGGATATGGCGGGACGTGGCTATGCTGTCGCTCAGATTATGCAGGAAGGAACCTGGAAAAAACCTGAAACATTAATGCGTTATATCCGTAATCTTCAGGCGCATGAAGGTGCGATGACCGATATTATGGAAAAAAGCACTCTAGATCATAATAATACAAAATAACATAAATCATACTTCATCATTATGAAGTATTACTTCATGTTTAGTGTTTTTCGATTTCATCACATGCTGTGCTTCATGGTCTTTGGAAACGCTAAAGGCGTAGCATTAATGTCATCGGATTAATTGGCGATGATGTAAAACCGTAGTGTTCATAAAATTGTTTAGCCGGTTCATGAAGTGCATGTACGAGCAATGCTCTGACCCCTGTGTTTTCAGCAATTGAGCGAACTCGAAGAACGGCATCCTGTAGCAATGATGAACCTAACTTTACTCCTTGAGTGCGAAGGTCGACCGCCAGTCTTCCCAATACTATGACCGGAATAGGATCAGCATATTACGCCGAACATACCCTGGTGCTTCCCTGTGCGACACAGCACCGGCAGCGAGTGCATAATAACCAAAAACACTTTTATCGTGAGCCGTGACAACAAAAGTGCGACTTGCACCGTTTAAGTGGTTTGTCAGAGCGCGCCGTTTTAACCATTTGGTGATCGGTCGTTTTGGGGAGTTTTCGGATATACGGGGAAAAGCCCAACGTGCGGGGGAAGGTAAAACGGTCGGCAACGCCCCCGTTCCCGCCGCTTTACCGTATCAGACAGTATGCAAGCCCCTGATACACCTGTAATTATACCAAAGCAGGCGGGAAAAACCCTACCTTTGGCGTATACAGATAATTTCTCCACGGCAAACGGGCAAAACCGCAACATCTGGTGTTTTATTGAAATAAAAATGCTAAATGTAGTCTTATCCACAAAAACGGGGGATAAGTCTGTGGGTAATTGGGCAGTCTGCGGAGAAACCCCAATCCGTGAAAAGAGAGAGTACTTGGACGCGGGGATCGGGTCACGCAGAAAGGAGGGGGTCGGAAGCAAAAACCTGAAAACTGTACGTGTTTCATGACTGGCAGTGATGAAATAAAGATGTTCTTGACGCTAACGTCAATCAGAATGTAC
>NZ_QSNX01000032.1:0-214 GCF_009498575.1 Rahnella sp. RcJ3 | reverse complement strand
CGGGAAAATCACCCACTGCTTCACCCATGACACCTGAGCAGATTGAAATACGCGAGCTAAAGAAAAGACTTCAACGCCTTGAAATGGAAAGGGATATATTAAAAAAGGCTACCGCGCTCTTGATGTCAGACTCCCTAAACAATTCTCATTAGTTGAGAAACTCAGGGCGCGGTTTCCTGTTGCCGTTGTGTGCAACGTGTTTGGGGTTCATCGC
>NZ_QSNX01000031.1:0-32700 GCF_009498575.1 Rahnella sp. RcJ3 | reverse complement strand
GAGAGAAAAAAGGTCGAAATATCCCTTAAAAAACAATGCCGGTCACCTTAAGTGACCGGCATTAACCCGAAGGTCGCTTTTTCGTTTTGCGTTGCGGGGATCAGGCTTCGATCGCCATACGCAGTTTTTTCATCGCGTTCTTTTCCAGCTGACGAACACGTTCTGCAGACACACCGTATTTATCGGCAAGCTCCTGCAGGGTCGATTTGTTTTCGTCGTCTAACCAGCGGGCACGGATGATATCCTGACTGCGTTCGTCCAGACCTTCCATTGCAGAGGAAAGTTTGTCGGTGGCGTCCTGATCCCAGTTATCTTCTTCGATAGTTTCTGCAAAATCAGAACTCTTGTCTTGCAGATACAGCATCGGTGCCATCGCTGCGCCGTCGCGTGGTTCATCATCCGGCGTCGGATCAAACGTCATGTCCTGTGCGGCCATGCGTGATTCCATTTCCAGCACATCTTTGCTCGTCACACCCAGTTCGCGGGCGACGTGCTCGACTTCGTCGTGGCTGAACCAGCCCAGACGCTGTTTGTTCTTACGCAGGTTGAAGAACAGCTTACGCTGCGCTTTGGTGGTAGCGACTTTCACGATGCGCCAGTTACGCAGCACATATTCGTGAATTTCCGCTTTGATCCAATGCACAGCAAAGGATACCAGACGGACACCGACTTCTGGATTAAAACGGCGAACCGCTTTCATCAGGCCGATATTCCCTTCCTGGATAAGGTCTGCCTGAGGCAAACCGTAGCCTGAATAGTTGCGGGCAATGTGAGCAACAAAGCGCAGGTGAGACAGGATCAGCTCTTTCGCTGCTTCCAGATCACCGTTGTAATGCAGCCGTTCAGCCAGCGCCCGTTCTTCCTCTGCGGTGAGCATAGGATAGGCATTGGCCGCCCGAACATAGGCTTCCAGGCTACCTTGGGGTACTAATGCTAAAGTGCGCATTTCTTTGGTCATTAAAGCCTCTCATGTATGACGTAATGCAGGTTTTATACCACGTTGCTGCGGGATGATACCGCGACATTGCTGGCCTTAAAGGCGACAACAAAGCAACGCCGAGCCCTTCATATTCGCTGCTCTACGACCACGAATTTTACATAAAGTTCACGGAAAGATTCAACAGTCTGAAGACTGTAAGTGACAGACTGACTATTGGATAGTGAATTTGTGCCATTACGGGGAAAGCAGGAAAATGATGTGGCGGGCTGACCTGAAACAGCTTCCCCCTGAGACACAATTACTGAGCCGCAGGGGGACATTATAGCAAATTATCACTACTGTGGTGTAAATCGCCGTAAATGTTGAACCGTCGCCAGCCAGGCGGCAATCCAGCCAATCATCGCGGAAACGATCAGCAGTAACAGGCTTTCGTCCCAGCCCAGACCATGCAGGTCAAAGGTGGTGCCGAAGACCTGCGCAACCTGCGTCACCACGCTCTCAAGCCGCAACACCAGCACTTCCGAGAGGATGAGTGATAACAATGCACCGGTGAAACCGAGCATCGCGCCACCGTTGAGGAACGGCCGCAAAATAAAGCCATCGGTCGCGCCAATCAGCTTCATCACGTTAATGGTATCGCGGCGGCTGAAGATGCTCAGTCGCACACTGTTACCAATAACGAGGAAGACGGCGATCACCATCAGAATGCCGATCATCGCCGCAATCTGCCCGACCAGACCGGTCAGCGCCGCAAGACGGGCAAACCAACTGTCGTCCATCCGCACTTCATCCACGCCATGCACAGCCGCCACGCGGTCGCGCAAGGTGCTGAGTGTCGCAGAGTCCTGGAAATTCATTTTAGGCGTGATGATCGCCACCGCTGGCAACGGGTTTTGCTCCAGCATATCCATTGCGCCGCCAAAGCCTGACCAGTTGCGGAATTCACCCATCGCCTCTTCACGGGAAAGATAATTAACTTTATCCACGCCCGCTTCGGTTTTCAGGGTTTTGACCACGTTTTCTGCGGCGTCATCATCCAGCGCTTTATCGAGATAAACGGTCAGTTGTGGCGTCGGATACCACTGCTCTGCCGCCGTACTGACGTTTTTCCACACCAGATAACACACGCTCGGCAGCGTCAGGGAAATGGCGATCACCATCACCGTCAGCAGCGTCGCCAGCGGCTGACGCAGCATGTCAGCCAGCGCGTTCATCCAGGCATAGCGCCACTGTTCGCGCCAGCCACCCTGCAACGCTTTACTTTTCGCGACACGGGCGCTTTTTGCAGTTTTAGCCGGATTCGGACTGTTCGCCATTAGTACACCCCTCCCGACATACGCCCCTGACTCAGCGTCAGCGTGCGGTAATTACGACGGGCAATCAGACCCAAATCATGCGTCGCCATCAGCACGGTAACGCCGACGCGGTTAAATTCTTCGAACAGACGCAAAATGCCTTCCGACAATTCGCCATCGAGGTTACCGGTCGGTTCATCTGCCAGCAGCACCGCGGGCTTGTTCACCACCGCACGGGCAATGCCCACACGCTGTTGTTCACCGCCGGAAAGCTGGATTGGCAAGTTCTTCGCTTTATCCAGTAATCCGACTTTATCCAGCGCAGCCGACACGCGGCGGCGGATATCTTCACTGCTTGCACCGGAAATGATCAGCGGCATCGCCACGTTGTCATACACGGTACGATCCATCAGCAGGTGGTGATCCTGAAAGATCATGCCGATCTGACGACGCAGGAACGGCACTTCGCTGGATTTCAGGCGGCTGATATCATGACCGCCAAACAAAATGTGTCCTGCACTCGGACGCTCTATGCCGCAAATCAGCTTCAGCAGGGTACTTTTACCCGCGCCAGAGTGTCCGGTCAGAAATGCCATTTCTGCTTGCTGGATATGAAAATTGACGCCCTGAAGCGCCTGTCGTCCGCCCAGATAAGCTTTACTGACCTGTTCAAAGCGAATCATCCGTATTAATCCTCTCGGGCAAAAAGTGCCTCAATAAAATCGTCTGCCTTAAAAGGCCTTAAATCTTCGATACCTTCACCGACGCCAATGTAACGGATCGGAATGCTGAACTGATCAGCGATGGCAAAGATCACGCCGCCTTTGGCGGTGCCATCCAGTTTAGTCAGCGTTATCCCGGTCAGCCCGACGGCTTCGTTGAATAATTTGGCCTGACTCACTGCGTTCTGGCCGGTACTGGCGTCGAGCGTCAGCATCACTTCATGCGGTGCGTCTTCGTCGAGCTTTTTCATCACACGGACGATTTTCTTCAGCTCTTCCATCAGGTGCGCTTTGTTTTGCAAACGCCCGGCGGTATCAGCAATCAGCACGTCGATATTGCGGGCTTTCGCCGCCTGAATGGCATCGAAGATAACCGACGCGGAATCGGCACCGGTGTGCTGCGCAATCACCGGGATCTTGTTACGTTGACCCCAGACTTGCAACTGTTCAACGGCTGCGGCACGGAAGGTGTCGCCTGCTGCCAGCATCACAGATTTACCCTGTGCTTCAAACTGGCGCGCCATTTTACCGATGGTGGTGGTTTTACCGACACCGTTTACGCCAACCATCAGAATGACATACGGGGTTTTCCCGCTGACATCCAGTGGCTCGTCAACTTTCGCCAGTATTTCGGACATTTCTTCCTTCAGCTTGCCGTACAGCGCATCTGCGTCTTTCAGTTGCTTACGCGAGGCATGTTCAGTCAGTGAAGTAATGATTTTTCGGGTGGTTTCGACGCCAACGTCGGCGATCAGCAGCTGTTCTTCCAGCTCCTCAAACAGATCGTCGTCGATTTTCTTACCACGGAACAGACCAACGAAACCGGAGCCGAGATTCTGCTTGGTTTTGACCAGGCTGCGTTTCAGACGGGCGAAGAACCCTTCTTTGGTCGGGCGTTCCTGCTCGGTTTCACCGGCGGGCAGCACCACAATCGGATCCAGCGCCACAGGTAAGGGTTCTTCCACAGCGACAGAATCATCAATCGAATCAATGGCGTCCTGACGCAGATCTTCGGCAATTTCTTCTGCCGATTCAACAAATTCGTCTTCAGCGATATCTTCAACAACGGCAGGCTGCGCGGCAACCTGCTCAGTGATGTGAACAATTTCTTCTGCCAGTTCAGCGGCGGCCTGCTCGCGAACCGGTTCAGGTTTGTCTTCCGGCTCAGGCTCTGTCAGCGGTTCGGGTACAATTTCCGGTTCCGGCTCAACAAATGGCTCGGGTTCAATTTCAGGCTCAGGTTGAACGTGTGCGGCCGGTTCAGTTTCAGGTTCTGCTTCAACTTCAGGTTCTGCAACAGCCTCGCGAGCTACCGGGACTGCCGGTTCTTCCGTCAGTTGTTCTTCGACAACCGGCTGTTCTTCGCGTGTTTCTTCCTTCTGCTGCTCTTCTTCCTGACGGCCACGACCGAACCAGGAGAAGAAACCGCGTTTTTTATCTTTTGCCATTTTACAACTTCACTCCTCGCCGTTAATGACTGGCGAACGGATTATTAATAGGGTTATGGTCAGGCAGTCTATCACTTTCCCCTGCGGGCAACACGCCCGCGTATTGAATTCCGCTGGTTTTTCAATCGACAATGTTAAACATTTGCCCATTGCCCGCACACCGGTAGAATAGCCCTCCAAACGATAGGCAACGAAGCCCGACGGCTTTGGATGACACAAGCGAACTATGGCAAAGAAACCCAACACGCCCGCCGCAGGCCAGATCCGAATTATTGGCGGACAATGGCGCGGACGCAAACTTCCGGTCCCTCACAGCCCGGGGCTGCGCCCGACTACCGATCGCGTGCGCGAAACGCTGTTTAACTGGCTTGCGCCAGTTTTACAGGGCGCACATTGTCTGGACTGTTTTGCAGGCAGCGGCGCACTCGGTCTGGAAGCCTTGTCACGTTATGCGGCCAGCGCGACATTGCTGGAGTTTGAGCGCCCGGTTGCGCAACAGTTAGAGAAAAACCTGGCGCTGCTAAACGCCAGTGATGCGAAAGTATTTAACGTCAATGCCCTGAACTGGCTGGCAAAAGCCGGAAGCGCCTTTGATGTGGTTTTCCTCGATCCGCCTTTCCGCAAAGGCATTCTGCAAGACACCCTGAACCTGCTGGAGCAAAACCAGTGGCTGGCCGATGAAGCCTGGATTTATGTCGAAACAGAAGCCGAACATGACACGCTGGATGTGCCTGCCCGCTGGCGCTTACACCGTGAGAAAGTCGCCGGACAAGTTGCTTATCGTCTTTATCATCGCGATGTGACGCCTGAAACCGGCTCACCAGAACAGGAGCAGTAAGATGTTGATCAATATTGGTCGGTTGTTGATGTTATGTATTTGGGCTTTTCTCGCGTTTAACCTGATCCACCCGTTCCCGAAGCCGATCAAATACTTTTTAGACGTGGCAATTGTCTTCATGTTCTTTATGCATGGCCTGCAGGTGATGCTGCTTAAAGCCACGCAGGGCAAGGAAAAGGACACCATCGGGCCGTGGCTGCAAACCCGCATCTTCCTGTTCGGCGTCTTCGAACTGATGGCGTGGCAGAAAAAACAGCCTCCGTTGCCAGCCAAAAAGTAATCCCCGCTTTTACGGCGCGCCCTGCGCCGTAAATTCCCCCTATCCTAAACCAACATTCATCAGACCCGCCGTTACGGGGATTTCTGATTGTCGCCGCCATGCTCTCTCTCCTACACTGAAAGCAAGTTCAGGAAAACAGGATGTGTTTTCCCGCAAGCAGACCCTGACATCGGTTTTATGTTCTGTTCTGAAATATAAAAGGATAAACAATGAGTTGGCCATTCCTCGCTGTATTTTTCTCTGGCTGGTTGTTCGTTGACGCCAGCTATCGTGGCCCGCGCTGGCAGCGCTGGGTCTTTAAACCCGTCACCTTACTATTACTGCTGTTGCTGGCCTGGCAGGCGCCGACACTCAACGTTTACAGCTATCTGATCTTACTGGGTCTGGCGGCGACACTGGTGGCAGACAGCCTGTTACTGCTGCCTGAAGAACGCTTCATGTACGCCATCGGTGCCTTCTTCCTGTCGCATCTGCTGTATACGCTGAGTTTCGCCAGCCAAATGACCATCACCTTCTTCTGGCCGCTGCCGCTGACGTTACTGATCATCGGGGCGATACTTCTCGCAGTGATCTGGACACGGCTGGCGGAGCTGCGATGGCCAGTGACCACTTACATCGCCATGACCCTGCTGATGGTCTGGCTGGCTGGCGAACAGTATTTTGCCCGCAGTACCGACATGGCGTTTTCGCTGTTCTGCGGCGCAGCGCTGTTACTGCTGGGGAATATTTTCTGGCTGCTCAGCCGATACCGCTTCACCTTCCGCGCCGCCGACGCGCTGGTTGCCGCCTGTTATTTCGGCGGGCACTTCCTGATAGTCCGGTCGTTATACCTGTAATATCCCACAGCGGAACCGTTCTGGTTCCGCTGATAAAATACTTGTTGACCTTAGAGCCGACTCCAACGTTTACACTGGGGGTAATTCCACTCGGTTTCGAACCGGAGGCTTTATGATCCCACTGCAAAAAAACAACACCTGTCGCTGCGGATGTCAGGGCAAACATGCGCCTGCACTGCGTATCAACAAAATTGGCGCTATTGCGCAGCCCGGCACACATCCGGCTGGCTGCTGTAGCGAAAAACCCCCGCTGGCGGTTTCCGCCTGCTCCACCACTGACAGCTGCTGTGCGCCAAAAACAGGTGAGCACTCACATACATCGGACGATGGCAACGCCGAAGGTTCGCCGGGCGAAGACGAACCCGCCTCACCGCTTTCCGGCAGTCAGCAATACAGCTGGAAAGTACAAGGTATGGACTGCCCTGCCTGTGCCCGAAAAATTGAAAAAGCCGTTTCAGGTATTGATGGTATCAGCCACGCTAAAGTGCTGTTCGCTACTGAAAAGCTGGTGATTGATGCAGGTTTTGATATCACCCAACACGTGCAAAATGCCGTTACCGCCGCAGGTTTTACCCTGCAATCGCTCGACAAACCGCAGGAAAAACCCACCGCCGAACCTTCCCGTTTGCAGGAAGCGCTGCCGCTGATCGCTCTTTCGGTTCTGATGCTACTGAGCTGGGTGCTCGATCATTTCAACCCGCAGATGGGTAACATCGCGTTTATCGCCACGACACTGGTCGGGCTCTGGCCGGTACTGCGTCAGGCGATTCGCCAGACCCGCGCCGGTTCGCCATTCGCCATCGAAACGCTGATGAGTATCGCCGCGATCGGCGCACTCTTTATCGGTGCGACAGCCGAAGCCGCCATGGTTCTGTTGCTGTTTATGGTGGGCGAACGCCTTGAGGCTTTTGCCTCCAGCCGGGCACGCAGCGGCGTAAAAGCGCTGATGGCGCTGATCCCGGATACCGCTGTCCGCATTGTGAATGGCAAATCTGAAACCGTGCCGGTCAGCAGCTTGCGTCCCGGCGATATCATTGAAATCGCAGCAGGTGCACGCCTGCCTGCCGACGCTGTTTTACAAAGCGCCGCCAGTTTCGACGAAAGCGCGCTGACCGGCGAATCAGTTCCGGTGGATCATCTGGCCGGTGAAAAAGTGCCCGCAGGCAGCCTGTGCGTTGACCGGCTGGCACGCCTCGAAGTGGCTTCCGCGCCGGGCAACAGCGCCATTGACCGCATCCTGCAACTGATTGAAGAAGCCGATGAACGCCGTGCGCCGATCGAGCGTTTCCTCGATACTTTCAGCCGCTATTACACGCCGGTCATTATGCTGATGTCGTTGCTGGTGATTATCGTGCCGCCACTGGCGATGGGGCTATCGTGGGAAACCTGGATTTACCGCGGGCTGACGCTGCTGCTGATTGGCTGTCCGTGTGCGCTGGTGATTTCGACGCCAGCAGCGATTACGTCCGGGCTGGCAGCGGCCACGCGTCAGGGTGCATTGATCAAAGGCGGTGCAGCGCTGGAACAGCTGGCGCTGATTCAAACCGTTGCCCTGGATAAAACCGGTACGCTGACCGAAGGCAAACCTGAAGTTACCGACGTTTTACTGCTGAACGGCGCCAGCGAAGGCGAAGTATTAAGTCTGGCATCAGCGGTGGAAGAAGGTTCGCATCACCCGCTGGCGCAGGCGATTTTGGCCCGTGCAAAAACCAGTAATCCGCTACCGCTCACGGCGCAGGATCGCCGCGCGCTGGCCGGTTCCGGCGTGGAAGGCCTCGTTTCAGGCCGCAAAATTCAGGTGCTGGCACCGAAAAGTGTGGCTGAAAACAGCCTGACAACTGAAACCCTTGCGCAAATTACTGACTGGGAATCCAGCGGAAAAACCGTGGTGGTGGTGTTGCAGGAAGAAAACGCGATCGGGCTGATTGCCATGCAGGATCGTCTGCGGGATGACGCGGCCGAGGCATTGCAGAAACTCAAAGCGCTCGGCGTGTCGGCGGTCATGCTGACCGGCGACAATCCGCGGGCGGCGAAAACCATCGCTGACCGGCTCGGCATTGATTTCCGTGCGGGCTTACTGCCTGCGGATAAAGTCTCAGCGGTCACCGCGCTGAATGCACTGAAACCGGTAGCCATGGTCGGTGACGGCATTAACGATGCGCCCGCCATGAAAGCCGCGACTATCGGTATTGCGATGGGAAGCGGAACGGACGTCGCGCTGGAAACGGCGGATGCGGCACTGACGCATAACCGCCTGAGAGGGCTGGCGCAGATGATCAGCCTTTCGCGTGCTACACGGGCGAATATCCGTCAGAACATCACGATTGCGCTGGGGCTGAAAGCGATTTTCCTGGTCACCACGCTGATGGGATTGACCGGATTATGGCTGGCGGTGCTGGCGGATTCCGGCGCAACGGCGCTGGTGACCGCCAATGCGTTAAGGCTGTTGCGCAATAAATCGAAATAAACAACACGGGCTGAGCCATCAGCCCTGTTTTTCTGCCAACCCTTTGCACAGCAAATAGCGGTACGGCACGCTTTCGGTATCCGACGCCAGCAGCGTATGTTCCATAAAACGGCAGAAACCGGGGATATCGCGGGTCGTCGCCGGATCATCAGCGATGATCAATAACGTTTCGCCGTCTTGCATGGTGCGTACCGCTTTACGAACCATCATCACTGGCTCCGGGCAACGCAGACCCAACGCATCAAGCTGATGGTCAGGATTGATAAAGGGGTCGGTCATTTCGTGTCTCAACATCTACATACGTGAATGGGCGGTTGTTTGGCAAAGGCGGATAGTTTAACCCGCTGGTTTTCTGGCGCAACAAACACGGCTCATTGCGCTAAAATTAACCGGTAGATCTGTTGCGCAAACGGTGCGCAAACAGGTACTATGCGCGCCGCACGCCATTACGGGTGCGAAAGTAAAAATTTTCTTGGGTTCCCTCACCCCAATTTATTCATAAAAAAAGGTCACATATATGTACTCTTTTACTGCTCAGCAGCGGTTTTCCGCGCTGATATGGCTTTCGCTATTCCACATCGCCATCATCACCTCCAGTAACTATCTGGTTCAGTTACCCGTTTCCATTTTTGGTTTCCATACCACCTGGGGCGCGTTCACTTTCCCGTTTATTTTTCTGGCTACCGATCTGACCGTCCGTATATTTGGCGCGCCGCTGGCACGACGGATTATACTTTCCGTGATGGTGCCTGCACTGGCCATTTCCTATATCATCTCGGCGTTATTCTTTGAAGCGCAATGGCAAGGCGTGGAAGCGCTCAGCAGCCTGAATATCATGGTCGCGCGTATCGCCACCGCCAGTTTTATGGCGTATGTGCTGGGGCAAATTCTTGACGTTCATGTGTTTAACCGCCTGCGCCAGAACCGCCGCTGGTGGATCGCACCGGTCGCCTCGATGTTCCTCGGCAATATCAGCGACACCCTGTCCTTCTTCTTTATCGCTTTCTACAAAAGCAGCGATGCCTTTATGGCACAGCACTGGGTAGAAATAGCGATGGTGGATTACACCTTCAAGGTGCTGATCTGCCTGGTGTTCTTCCTGCCGATGTACGGCATGCTGCTGAATATGCTGCTTAAGCGTTTATCAGCACAAGGAAACAACCCGCATTCCGCTATCAGTGCGCACTAAACCGGGTCGCCGGGAAGACACAAATCGCGCCATAATCTGACTTGCATTTGTGGCCTGAATAGGTTGCCATAAAGGCTGTTAAGTCAACATGTAAGCCTGGTGAACAGGCCACTTAAGGAAGCCCGATGCGTAATATCGCGAAAATGATGGGAATGGCAGTACTGATCGCCGGTCTGGCTGCGTGTGACGGTAAGTCGACCGATGCACCTGCCGCAGATAAAGGCGCACCAGCGGCCGCAGCCACGGCAGCCACCACGCCGGTCAGCCTGCTGGACGGCAAAGTCACCTTCTCCCTGCCGCAGGGAATGAGCGACCAGAGCGGTAAACTGGGCACACAGGCAAATAATATGCACGTGTATGCAGACAGCACCGGGCAGAAAGCGGTGATTGTCATTTTGGGTGATAACACCCCGGAATCACTGGACGTTCTGGCGGGTCGTTTACAGGATCAGCAAAAAGCGCGCGATACCAATCTGCAAGTCGTCACCAATAAATCTATTCAGGTCAACGGCCAGACATTGCAGCAGTACGACAGCGTGATCACTTCTGCTGGTCAGAAAGCCTATTCGTCTATCGTTTTGGGCAAGGTCGACAGCCATCTGCTGACCCTGCAAATTACTCTGCCTGCTGATAATCAGCAGCAGGCGCAGACCGATGCGGAAGCCATTATCAGCACACTGAAAATTCAATAATTTCAGACCGTGTGAAAATATCATGCGGAGCTCAGGCTCCGCTTTTTTTTTGTATTATGCCATGACTCGACCTTACCAATCCGCCTCATTTATAAGGTGAAAATATATCGTTATATTATTTACAATGAAGTACAGTGGTATATAACAGAGAGTAACTGATAGTATTACTATATATTTTAACCAGCACATATCATAAAATGGAATAATTAACTTAAGGAATAAGTTATGTACCATAGTGATTTTATTATTAATAAGTTGGCGAATGATGAAATACTTGCAAAAAAGTTGGATGCCGCGGTTACCGGAGTTAAGGAGCAGATTCTCGATCAACCTCACAGAATTCAGGATGGCGCAACAAGGCTAGTGTATTACACTTCATGTTTTACGGAGAATTATCAAGATGTTTGCGCAAAGCTGAAACGAGAAGATGTTCGATTCCTTGAGTCTTTACAGCAGTTAATTAAAGACAGAAGGATCATATCTGACATGATACAGATTTATGTCGAATCACTTATTAAAAATAGAAACCAAAGCCAACTACACTATATCCAGCGCACCTTAATGAAAGCAAGCGTAAATATATCAACGAGTTCTCTGACGACACAATCATTTGCATTAGGCATAACAACGTCCATTTGCCTTGGATTCAATATTCATACCAGCTTCAGCCAGAAAATTGGGAAGGTGTCCGCACTTGCCGCTACCGGAATAGGCTTTTACGGATACGTACAGGAAGCTGCAGAGAGTGCGGAACGTTTGCAGGTTCTGAGTCCTGCATATTACTACGCGTTATATATGCGAAAATTAGAAATGATGTATTTTTTAGTTGAGCCTCTTTTTTATGAAAGCTCACTCCTTTAGCACGAATCTTACATCAGATGATGAAGTCGCCAAAACAATAATTGATATGGTAAGGTGAACATCATGATTAATTTTTTAAAGCGATGGTTTAAACATCAACTGTCTTATTTTTTCTGGACTTACATTCCATTAATTATAACTGTGATCTTCGGTGTATTTATGGTGAGTTTTTTTCCTGATATCGCGATACAGTCAATTGCGGCGTTTTTCCTGCTGATGCTAGTTTTTGTTTTTTTATTCTCACGGTAAATTTCATGCACTCGGATTATATAAGGATATAAAATATGTCAAACCCAGCTCACATTTGGTTAACTGATGAAAATGGCTCGCCTATTGTTGGGGGATGTCTTATACCCGCCAGGCTCGGTTCCATTGAGTTAAAATCATTATCACACAATGTTAACATTCCTGTTGATCAGCACATGGGAAAATTAACAGGAACAAGAATTCATTCACCGATTATTATGCAAAAAGAGTTTGACCAAACCACACCGCTTCTTTTCCGGGCATTATGTGAAGGCCGCACACTGCAATCCGCAATAATAAAAATGTATCACATATTGGATGCGGGGATTGAAAGTGAATATTTCAATATTATTTTAGAAAACGTCAAAATCACATCTATTTCCCCCTATTTGCTTCCAAATGGAATGACAAGTACACATATAGAAAATATCGAATTACGTTATCAAGCCATAACTTGGAAAAATGTAGAAGGGAATATTATATACAAGGATACGTGGAATGAGCGCATGACAGCTTAGTGCCGAAAAGAATGTCTGGCGATTTAGAATGAGTCTTTTGATATGTCACGAACCTGCCAGGCGGAGCTTAGTCTCCGCTTTTTTTGTTTCTTATTGTCACCCTCGCTCACAAAATCGCCTCCCTCTGTAATAAAAATGTAACATTTCAGTCATAAATCACAGTTCGTTTGTGCGCAAATGGCTAAAATGATGTTCGTTTTGGAACACATTGGCTCCGCCATTTCGTCCGTGGCTCATGATGAGTCCGCCCTGATTTATGCCATCGGAGGCATTTATGCTCAGTATCTTTAAACCCGCGCCCCACAAAGCTCCTGTTGATGAGGCTCACGTCGATCCGCTGTACCGCCGTCTCCGCTGGCAAATCTTCATGGGGATTTTCTTCGGTTATGCGGCCTACTATCTGGTGCGCAAAAACTTCGCGCTGGCCATGCCTTATCTGATTGATCAGGGCTTCTCCCGTGGAGACTTAGGGTTCGCACTGTCCGGGATTTCCATTGCTTATGGCATCTCAAAATTCATCATGGGTTCGGTGTCTGACCGTTCGAATCCGCGCGTATTTCTGCCCGCTGGTTTGATTCTGGCGGCGGCCGTGATGTTGTTTATGGGCTTCGTGCCGTGGGCAACCTCAAGCATTGCCATCATGTTTGTGTTGCTGTTCCTGTGCGGCTGGTTCCAGGGCATGGGCTGGCCGCCGTGCGGACGTACGATGGTGCACTGGTGGTCGCAGAAAGAACGCGGCGGCGTGGTGTCGGTGTGGAACTGTGCGCATAACGTCGGCGGCGGTATTCCTCCGCTGCTGTTCCTGCTCGGTATGGCGTGGTTTAACGACTGGCATGCAGCGCTGTATATGCCTGCCTTCGGCGCAATTCTGCTGGCGGTGTTTGCCTTCATGACCATGCGCGATACACCGCAATCCTGTGGTCTGCCGCCCATTGAAGAATACAAAAACGATTATCCGCCGGACTATGTGAAAGAGTCCGCCGAGCAGGAACTGACGGCGAAACAGATTTTCATGCAGTACATTTTGCCGAACAAATTGCTGTGGTATATCGCACTGGCTAACGTCTTTGTCTATCTGCTGCGTTACGGCATTCTCGACTGGTCACCAACGTATCTGAAAGAAGTGAAGCATTTCGCGCTGGATAAATCCTCGTGGGCGTATTTCCTTTATGAATACGCTGGCATTCCCGGCACGCTGCTGTGTGGCTGGATGTCGGACAAAGTTTTCAAAGGCAATCGTGGTGCCACCGGCGTGTTCTTCATGGTGCTGGTGACTATCGCTACCGTCGTTTACTGGCTGAATCCGGTCGGCAATCCGGGTATTGATATGGCCTGTATGATCACCATCGGTTTCCTGATTTACGGGCCGGTGATGCTGATTGGGTTACATGCGCTGGAACTGGCACCGAAGAAAGCAGCCGGTACCGCCGCAGGCTTTACCGGACTGTTTGGTTATCTGGGCGGCTCGGTCGCGGCCAGCGCCATTGTCGGTTATACCGTGGATTATTTTGGCTGGGACGGTGGCTTTATCGTGATGATCGCCGGTTGTGTGCTGGCTGTTCTGTTGCTGTTACTGACCATGCTGAGTGAAAACAAACACAAAGCGCAGCTGGCTAAAAACATCTGACTTTGATTTATCTTCGTCGTAAAGGCACTGGAAGGTGCCTTTTTTGTTTTTACGCGGCGTCGGGAATGATGCGCCTGCCTGCTTCATCAAACAGTAAAACACTGGCAGCATTAAACCCGAACCTGAGCGGTGTGTTTTTAGCAAAGGAGAGCTGTTTCGACGATTTCATTTTCAGGATGTGCTCACCAACGCGCGCATATACCAGCGTGGAATCACCCTGCAATTCAGTGAAATCAACCAAAACTTCAAATGCATGATCCGTCACTTCATTCAGGCGCAACAGCTCAGGGCGGATGGCCAGCGACACCATTTGTCCATCCTGCGCCGCCGGGAATTTATCCTCCAGCGGGTACATCGGCTGGCCGTCAATACTCAGCTGGCGGCCGACGACTTGTGCCGGGATCACATTGATTTTCGGCGTACCGATAAAACCGGCGACGAACAGGCTGGCCGGGCAATTATACAGCTCAACCGGCGTGCCAATTTGCTCAATGTGACCTTTGTTAAGCACCACGATCCGGTCCGCCAGTGTCATGGCCTCGACCTGATCGTGGGTCACGTAAATCATGGTGTTTTTCAGACGGGCATGTAGCTGACTGATTTCCTGACGCATCTGCACACGCAGCGCGGCATCAAGGTTCGACAGCGGTTCATCAAACAAAAAAACTTTCGGCTGCTGAACAATGGAACGCCCGATAGCGACGCGCTGACGCTGTCCGCCGGAAAGATTTTGCGGTAACCGGTCGAGCATGTCGTCCAGCCGCAGGATCAGGGCCGCTTCGCTTATGCGTCGGGCAATTTCTTCCGGCGGCGTGCGGATATTTTTCAGACCAAATGCCAGATTCTGTCTGACGGTCATGTGCGGATAAAGCGCGTAGGACTGAAATACCATCGACAGACCGCGCTTCCCGGCGGGTAAATCCGTCACATCAGTTTCTTCAATGTGAATAGTCCCGTCGCTCAGCGCATCCAGCCCGGCAATCATGCGCAGTAACGTTGATTTCCCGCACCCTGACGGACCGACCAGTACCAGAAACTCACCGGAGTGGATCTCCAGAGACAAATCGGGGATCACGACAGTTTTGTCATAGTATTTTTTGATATTTTTGAGTGTTAAGCCTGACATAACGTTGTCCTTTAAAACAAAAAGATGAGCGGTTACGCCCCGGCAAGGGCGAGCAGTTTTCCGGTGATTTCAGCTAACAGCGCGGTGGATTGTCGGGTTTCGACGTTGAGGCGCAGGAGCGGCTCAGTATTGGAAGCGCGTAAATTAAACCGCCAGTTATCGAATTCCATACTCAGCCCGTCAGTCTGGCGGGTACTTAGCGCCTGATGTTGGTAATGGTCGCGGACACGGCTGATGGCCTCAGCGGGCTGACTGACGGAGATATTGATTTCACCGGATACCGGGAAAAGGGCTTTACGGGCAGCAATCAGTCCGGACATTTTCCGGCTGCACTGGCTGAGATGTTGTAGTACCAGTAAGGCAGGAATCATCCCGCTGTCGCAGTAACCAAAATCGCGGAAGTAGTGATGGGCGCTCATTTCACCGCCGTAAATAGCGTTTTCACTGCGCATTCTTTCTTTGATGAAGGCATGGCCGGTTTTGGTTTCGATGGCGATACCGTGTCTGGCGCTGATAATGTCGCGGGTATTCCAGACCAGACGCGGATCATGAAGGATTTTTTCGCCGGACGAGCGTTGCAAAAACAGTTCAGCCAGCAATCCCACAATGTAATACGCCTCAACGTATTCACCCTGTTCATCAAAGATGAAGCAACGGTCAAAATCACCGTCCCAGGCAATGCCCAAATCCGCCTGATGTTCACGCACCGCATCGCATGTCGCCAGTCGGTTTTCCGGCAACATCGGGTTGGGAATACCGTGGGGGAAAGTGCCGTCCGGCTCATGGTGAATTTTTATTAGCGTAAGGGGAATACCGCGTGCCAGAAAGGCGTGTTCCAGCGCATCCAGCGTCGGGCCAGCCGCACCGTTTCCTGCGTTAACCACCACCCGCAGCGGCCGTCCGAACGGTAACGTTAAATAGCTAAGCAGATGATCCAGATAAGCGCGGCGGTTTGAAAGCTGCTGATACGAACCGGGCTGCGCCACCGCCGAAAACAGATGATTTTCGGCCAGTGCCTGAATATCGTGTAAACCGTTTTCGCTGCTGACAGGTCTTGCATCCCGTCCTACCAGCTTCATACCGTTATAATTGTCCGGATTATGGCTGGCGGTGATCTGAATTCCGCCATCAGCCTGCAGGGAACGGGTGGCAAAATACACCTCTTCGCTGCCGGTCATACCAATATCAATCACGCCGCAGCCCTGATCCATCAGTCCGCGCGCAACGGCCTGCTTGAGAGCCGGTGATGTCAGGCGAATATCACTGCCCAGCACCACCCGTTTTGGGCGATAAAAATGCGCAAATGCACAACCGATACGGTAAGCAATATCCTCGTTTAATTCGCTGCCCAAAACACCGCGTATATCGTAAGCTTTAAAACACGTTAATAAGGCCATATTTCATCCTGAAAATAGACATAAGTACTTGCGTCTTTATGGCCCCACCGGGAATCAGGTAGAACCACGTATAATTAACGTAAACTCAAGGTCGAAGTGAATATTATTTTCCCCCTCCAGCAGCAAGGCCGCGGCTATCTCACCTTTTCTGACCGGATCCTGGGCAATGGTAGTGAGCCCGATTTCATTCTCTGGACGGGGAATATTATCAAATCCGGTAATCGCGATATTTTGCGGAACACGTAACCCGGCCTGCCGGCAATAATTAATCGCACCTTGCGCAAAGCGGTCAGACAGGCAAATAAACGCGGTTATTCCCGGATTTATTTTAAGTAATTCCTGCGCTGCTATTTCGCCAAACATCTCGTGATGGCTTGTTTCACAAAGAAAGCAATTATCGAGTTCGATATTCCATTCGCGGAAAGTCTCCACACAAGATTTCACCCGGGTGATCATAACGTCATTATCGCCTGAAATATCCTGACTCAATGGCACGACACCCTTACGCCCCTGCAGTGAAGGAAATGAAATAATGCCGAATTCACGGTGTCCTTTTTCCAGCAGGTGCAGGCAAATTTCCCTCATCGCCCGGTAGTTATCAATGGAGACACTGCTGTGCGGGGGAATTTTAAAATCCGTGGTCACCACAGGCAGATTTTTTGACAATGCCTTAGCGATAATCTGGTCATTATTGTGTGTCGCATTAAGGATATAGCCATCTACCGCAGTGTTAATCACACTGGCCCGCGCGCCCTGTCCGTTATGCAACGGGATCAGGATGATGCTGACACCTTTCCGGTCACATTCACCCGCGATGCCCTGCATGAGCTGCACGTCATGGCTGTCAGTAAAAACATAACTCAGCGTGTCATTGAAGATAATGCCAATCGCATCCGACCTGCCGGTACGTAATGCGCGCCCGATATTATCAGGGCCGTAGAAATTAACGGAATGCGCATAATCAATTATTCGCTTTCTTAAGGATTCAGATAACTTTCCCGGATTATTAAATGCATTCGACACCGTCGTATGCGTCACCCCTAATTCACGGGCAATTGACTTTAAGGTTATCTTACTCAGTTTACACACTCCTGAATACTTTGAATAAATGAAATCCCCCGTCTGAAAAACCCTTAATTCGCCAATATATACTCACAGAAAATAGGCTATTGCAATGAATATATAAAATAAAGTTTAACGTTAAACAAAATCATTTCTGTGACCGTAATAACGTTTACTGATTGTATGTCCATGCTAGCGTTTAAAATAGAAGCCCACTCATAAAAATATAATATAAATAACCATTAAATATAATTATGAATTATTAATAACAACCTAATGGAAATAGGATACAGCATGAAAATAATGAAACTGGCTGCACTTGCAGGTATCACGTTATTTCTTTCGGGCTGCGGGCCTGAGGAGAAAGATCAAACCAGCATTAAAATGTGGATAGCGCCTAATGTTACTCAGGAAGTGTATTGGGGCGAGGTGGTAAAAGAATGGAACAGTAATCCGGCCAACAGGAAGGTGGAATTCACGCCAATACCGGCTGCGGGGAGCTCTGAAGAAGCCATTATGAACGCGCTGGCATCAGGCACTGAGCCCGATATATCCACCAATATTTTTATCGGCTTCGCGAAACAGTTATCCGAACTTAAACAACTCAATGACTACGCCAAAATGCCCGGTTTTCAGGAACTGGTTGAAACCCGACATATGGGGAAAGCCATGGCATCATGGCAGTTCGAAGGGCAGCAAAATGTTATCCCGATTTATATCAGCCCGGTCGTGTACTGGTGGCGCAGCGATCTGCTGGCTGAGCAAGGTTTTGATCATGTGCCGACCACCTATGATGAGATTTACACGCTGTCAGAACGGATAACGCAAAACCAGAAAGGTTACAGTCTGCAAATCACCAGCGGCAAAAACTGGTGGGATCGCTGGTTTGACTTTATTCCGCTGTATTACGCCGCCTCTCAGGGCAGCCCGTATATTCAGGATCACAAATCCAGCTTTGATAACGAAGCCGGACAACAGACCCTCACCTTCCTCAACAAAATGTTTGCGAACAAATGGACCAGCTACGACTTCACCGCCGCAGACGATCCGCTGGCAGCGGGAACCGTGCTGGGCGCGGTACGTGGTCCATGGGATATCGACCGCTATCAGAAACAATTTCCCGAAGTGTTAAAAACCATCCGTATCGGCCCGATGCCGACACAAACCGGCGAACCCGGCGTTGCCACCATGGCTGACAGCAAAGGGATCGTGATGTTCAGTACATCAAAAGTGCAGGCCGACGCCTGGAAGTTTATTCAATGGGTATACAGCGATCCTAAACATGACCGACGCTGGCTGGAACTCACCGGCATGCCGCCTGCCCGGGAAGATCTGCAAAGTAATCCGATTTTTGAAGAGTATCTGCAACAGCACGCATTGGTTAATGCGATCGCCTCCTACGTGTCGAAAGCGGTTCCGCCAGCACCAGTCACTAAAACCGTTGAAGTCCAGCGGACGATGACGCAAATGATTGAAAATTTGGTGTTTAAAAATAGCCCGATACCCGAGGTGATTCAGGCGTCCTCACAAGAGATCGACAAAACGCTGGAGCAGTAAGTGATGATAAAAATGAAAGAGTCATCACTCGGAGGCCTTCTGGCCTCCACTTACCTCGGATATTCGCTGGTATTCTGGCTTTATCCTTTTCTCTGGCTGGCGGTGCTGAGCTTTACTGACTGGAAATTTATTGGCACACCGTCTTTTAACGGCGTGAAGAATATTATCGCCGTCATGCAGAATCCTTTATTCTGGACGGCGATGTATAACGTATTTAAATTTCTGGCTTACTATCTGCCCATTGTCCTGGTGTCTTCATTATTATTCGCGTTCGGATTAAGAAAAATAAAATATGGCAAAGCGTTTGTTGCCCTGAGCTTCCTGCTCGCCAATGTTTCATCCGGCGTGGCGTATTCCATTGTATTTTCCAAACTGTTCAGTGAAACAGGACCGATAAATACGTTCCTGATGGACATGTTTGGCGTTAACGTCCCGTGGTTCACCCATCCGGATTTCGCCATGTTATCGATTGCCCTTATTATCACCTGGAAATTTGTCGGCTATTACGGCCTGATTTTTTATTCCGGGCTGATTACTATTCCCAAAGATATTTACGATGCCGCCGATCTCGATAAAACCACGGGCCTCGGAAAAATATGGCATATCACATTGCCCCTGATGAATGCCCAGATAGTCATGGTGCTGGTTCTCGCGATCACAGTAGCGTTCAGTATTTTCACCGAACCCTATCTCATCACCGGAGGCGGTCCGCTGAAAAGCACCACCACGCCAATGGTGGTGATGTATGAAGCCGCCTTCCGGCAGATGCAGCCAAGCTGGGCCGCTACCATGTCAATTATTGTCGCGCTGTTCAGTTTCACATTGATCTGGATATTGCGCCGGTGTCTGGAAAAGAAAATCGAGATCGTATGATGAAGACACAATCTGCGGAGACGGGAGCCGTCGCTCCTGTACAAAAATTTTTACTGAAACAAACAATCAGCTCCGTGGCGATCCACCTGCTGATGTTTGCGCTGGCCATCACCTGGTTATATCCGTATTTGTGGATGTTAATCGGTTCGTTTAAAAATACAGCCGATATTTATACGACATCTCTTTTTTCCGGCCCGCTGTCATTCGATAATTATATTTTCCTGTTTGATGGTACCGGTAAAGCGGAAAAACCCTTTCTGCGCACATTGTTTAACTCCATATTCATTACATTAACCATAACGGTATGCGTCACGCTGAGTTCCTGTTTAATTGGTTATGCGCTGGCAAAAATGGAATTTAAAGGCCGGGATATTTTCAAAAACCTGCTTATCCTGCAAATGGTTTTTCCGGCTTTCATGTTTATTATTCCGCATTTCGTGCTGATGCGTGAACTCGGCATGATTAATTCCTATGGCGCCCTTATTTTACCGTTTGTGATGAATGGCTGGGGGATTTTTATGATCTCGCAGAGTTTTAAAGGCACGCCAAATGACTATATTCATGCCGCAAGGTTAGATCATGCCGGTCTTATCAAAATATTGCTCCATGTCATGCTGCCCCTCAACAAATCGATTCTGGCTATCGTCGCGATTTTTACTTTTACCAGCGCCTGGGACAATTTCCTCTGGCCGCTGATTGTGATGCAGGATGCCAACAAAATGCCGCTTTCAGTGCTGCTGGCAACGTTCAGTAAATCCTATGGCATTTATGTCGGCCCGGTACTGGCGGGTTCGGTAGTGCAAACCTTACCAATCGTCGTTTTGTTTATCCTCTTCAGGAAGCATTTCCTGGAAGGGATGTCGCTTTCACTTAAATAACAGGCCTGAATGATGGACAACCTGAAAACATGGCAGGACCGGGTATTTTATCAGGTGTATTTACCCTCGTTCTGCGACGGTAACGCTGACGGATTAGGCGATTTCCCGGGGCTGGTTTCTAAACTGGATTATCTGGCTGAGCTGGGCATTGGCGGCATCTGGATCACCCCCTTTTATCCCTCTCCGCTGGTGGATAATGGTTACGACATCAGTGATCACTGCGCCGTCGATCCACGCTTTGGCACAGTAGACCTTTTCGATGAACTGATTGCGGCCTGTCATCAGCGCGATATCTTGCTGGTCATCGACGTGGTGATTAACCACGTTTCGGACCAGCATCCGTGGTTTCAGGCGGCGCTCCGTCAGCCGGACAGTCCGTTCCGTGACTTCTTTTTCTTTCGTGAGCAAACCAACAACTGGACCTCTTTCTTTGGCGGTTCAGCCTGGACGCAGGAACCCGGCGGGACGGCCAGTTACTACCATAAATTCTCGCCTCAACAGGTATGCCTGAACTGGTCCAATCCCGCCGTTGAGCATGAGATCAAAAAAATCTTCGATTTCTGGATAGCGCGCGGCGTCGACGGCTTCCGGTTTGACGTGATTAATTTTCTGACCACTGACGGTATCGGGGAAGATCATCCGCCCGTTGAGGCAGGCGCAGAGCCCCCTCATGATAAAGATATCAATCAGCCCGGTGTGCTCAGCGTGGTGAATCGCCTGTGTCGCCATATCCGTGCGCAAGGTGAATTCCTGCTGATTGGCGAAGTGGGCAGTGATGAATTGCCGGTAATGGCACCTTATCAGGGCACAGAGTTGCTGGACGTGGTGTTCAATTTCAACCTTGGCAGCCAGAAACGCTTCGATATTGCAGCGATCTTCGCCGAAATACAGGCAATGGAAAACACACTCTCCGGTTTACCGACACTGTTTTTCTCCAGCCATGATATGTCACGCATGATCAGCCGTTTCGGTGAATCACCCCGCGATATTCCCCGCGCTGTAGCCGTTTTTGCCCTGCAAATGACCGCCCGGGGTTTGCCTTTTATCTTCCAGGGAGAAGAAATCGGCATGACCGATTTTGTCCCGCAGAATTTGCAACAGATGCGGGATATTCAGGGAATCACGCACTATCACACCGCTATTTCACAGGGCATGCATGAGGAGCAAGCGCTTACTTATGCATTACCTTTCTGCCGCGATGCCTCTCGTTTACCTGTCCCGTGGACGCCAGCCGATGCCCGTGAAAGCCAGATTAACGTCGAAAATGAGAGTAAGTGCTCACAATCAATTTTGTCCCGTTATAAGCAGCTGATCCACATAAGAAATACACACCCTTCTCTTCAGCGTGGCCACTATCAGTACCTCACGCTGTTTAAGCAATGCCTGATTTTCCGCCGCCAGCTGGGCGCGGAATGTCTGGAAGTGATGATCAATTTCGGTCCGCCTGTCGTCAACGTGGGCTATGCCGACGGCAATTCAGTCTTGTTTGGCACGGATGAACCGCTGCTGGAAAAAAACCAAATTCTTATCAAAAAGGTAAACCATGAAAATGCTCAGAAGTGAAAAAAATCCGCTGTTAGCACCTGCTGACGTTGCACCTTCCCAGCCCGGCTGGAAGGTCGATTGTGTTTTTAACGCAGGCGTATGTTCGTATCAGGGTGAAACCCTGCTGTTGCTTCGTGTCGCGGAAAGCGTGATCTCAACGGATGCTAATTGTCTGGAAGTGCCGCTTCTGGTGAACCAGCAAAACGTCTGGCGGGCGGGCACGAAACGTTTTCGACGTGACGACCCGGCCTATGATTTCAGCGACCCGAGAATGATTGCGCTGAAAGCTGACCCTTCAGTGATCTGGCTGACCTCGATGTCGCATCTGCGGTTAGCGCGTAGTCAGAATGGCGAAGATTTTAGTGTTGATGCACAGCCCTTTTTGACCGCTGATACGCAATACGAACAATTTGGCTGTGAAGATCCGCGAATTACGCTGATCGATGGCGTTTACTACATCAACTATTCGGCCATTTCGCCGTATGGCATTTCCACCGCGCTGGCGACGACCACCGATTTTGTCACGGTAGAAAAACAAGGCGTGATTTTCTGCCCCGATAACCGCGATGTCTGCTTCTTCCCGGAAAAAATTAACGGCAAATATCAGGCGCTGACCCGTCCTTCACCCAAACATTTTGGTAAGCCGGAGATCTGGATGTGTGAATCACCGGACATGCTGCACTGGGGCAATCATCGCCATTTACTCGGCAGTGCTTCCGGCGACTGGGATGCGCTGAAGCTGGGTGGTGGCGCACCGCTGATGAAAACGACGCGCGGCTGGTTGCAGATTTATCACGGCGTGGATAAAGACCAGCGTTATTGCCTCGGCGCGATGCTGCTCGATCTGAATAATCCGTCCAACATCCTCTCCAGGTCTCCAGTGCCGCTGCTACAGCCTGAAGCGATATATGAGAAAGAAGGATTCTTTGGCAACGTGGTGTTCACCTGCGGCGCATTGCTGGAACAGGATTTGCTGAAAATTTACTACGGCGCAGCCGATGAATGTATCGGGCTGGCGACAATGCCGCTCGATGCCTTATGGGCGCATCTCGGATTACCGCTGTGAGCAGGGTTGAAACATTACTCCGGCAATTTCGTACTCTGAAATTGCCGGTACCCGCCGGAGAAAAAATCCAGTTCTCCGGCGCAGGAGACGACGATGTTTATAACCTGACCGCTCCGTTTCAGTGCGGTGATACTTCGGTCATTGCGGCTCGTGTCGAGCCCAGAAACTCCGAGTTATCACAGGTAAAATTTTTTGCATTTGATGGCGTCCGCCAGTGCGAATTACTGCCCGACGCGCCGGTCTTCGCTCTACAGGATCCGTTTTTTGCCCGGATCGGCGGGGAGTTTATTTTTGGTGGGGTGAGTGTTGAACCGGCGGATGACACCATCGGGAGACTGCGCTGGAAAACCGTGCTGTACCGGGGGACCGATTTGTATTCCCTGCGCCCATTTTTTATCGGGCCTGAGGGCATGAAAGACATCCGTCCGGTGGGTTTACCGGACGGAAAAGTATTACTGTTTACCCGTCCGCAGGGTGAAACCGGCGGACGGGGTACCATCGGCTATATTCTGCTGGATTCACTGGAGGATCTGACCCTGGGCAAGATAGCTCAGGCGACATTGTTGCAGGGACAGGTCGCCGCCGAAGAATGGTGCGGCGTGAACGCAGCTTATGTTCTGGATGGCCACCAGATCGGTGTGCTGGGACATGTCGCCCGTTTCGATGCGCAGGGGCACCGGAACTATTACGCCTGCTCGTTCATTTTCAACTACCAGACGTATCACCGGACAGCGCTGAAAATCATCGCTGAACGCAACCAGTTCAAACCCGGAGCCGCCAAACGTGCTGATCTTGAAGACGTTATTTTCCCCGGCGGCCTTTGCATTACTGAGTCATCCGTGCCCCGGTTATATTGCGGAACCAGTGACTGTGAAGCGCAATGGATTGGAATTAATAATCCTTTCCTATAACGGAATAAGATAATTTACGGGTGAATTTCACTAAATCACTTATCAGCACGACTCCGAAATAAATTCACACGCCCTCAATACCATTAAAAAATTTGATTTATTTGTCGCCACGAAACATCATATTAAAATCTGTATCAAAACATTACTCCATTAATTATCCATGGGATAAATTTGTCTTGTGTAAATATTCATTCCTTAAATATATTCTGCCCATTTTAATGGCTGGCGTCATTACATCCGGCGTTGCGGCCCCCCTGAATCCGGCAGACCGAGACCTGATCCGTCAGGAACAACAGGAATTATTAAGGCAAAGCCAGCAACAACGTGATGATCTACAACGCAGTTTTTCTCCCGTTTCATCCATCGAATCACACATAGAAGAAAATAATGGCCCCTGCTTTTACATTCATAAAATATATATAAATAACGTAACTCTTCTTTCTGATAAAAAACAACGCGAGATTAATAAATCTCATCTTAACCAATGTATTGGGATGAACGGGATTGCGGAGATAACCCGTCAAATCTCTGACTGGTATATTCACCAGGGATATATAACCAGCCGGGCTTTTATCACCGAACAGGATTTATCTCAGGGTGAATTACATATTTCGGTACTGGAAGGACGTCTTGAGAAAATTACCCTCGAAGGCATGTCAGCGCCACAATTAAGAATGGCTTTCCCGGGACTGGAAGGCGGCATTCTTAACCTGCGTGACATCGAACAGGGTATGGAGCAAATCAACCGGTTGCGCAACGATCCGGTGCAAATAGAGATCCTTCCGGGCAAGAAATCAGGCTATTCCATTGTCAATCTCACCGCCTCGCCGGAATTCCCCCTCAGTTTCTCACTTAACTTTGATAACAGCGGGCAGAAAAGTACCGGTACCGGGCAATCTGGCGGCTCGCTGACGGCCAATAATGTGCTGGGTATTGCGGATAAATGGTTCGTCAGCGGCGGGCGCAGCAGCGATTTTTCATCCACGCATGACGCACAAAATGTTCAGGCCGGGCTGAGCATTCCCTACGGTTATAACCTGTTTGATTACAGCTATAGCTGGAGCAACTACCTCAGCACCATTGACAACAATGGCTTTGGCTGGGCATCGACCGGCGACAGCATCAGCCACCGTTTTACCACCTCGCGGGTGTTATTCCGCGATGGCGATATCAAAACCGGTGCCTCCATCGGACTGACACATCAGATCAGCAATAACTATCTCAATGATGTGTTGCTCGACAGCAGCAGTCGCAAGCTGACCAGCCTGCTGTTTGGCCTCAACCACACGCAAAAAATCTTCGGTGGCGTCGCAACTTTCAACCCCACTTTCAGCCATGGCGTGTCCTGGCTGGGTGCGGAAGACGATAACGGCAAAAATGATGATTTGCCGAAAGCCGGATTTAAAAAATGGAGCCTGAACGGCAGCTTTCAGTTGCCGGTGGCTGAAGATTTATGGTGGCTGACCAGCGTCTACGGTCAGTGGTCGCCGGACAGGCTATATGGCAGCGAGCGTCTGACCATCGGTGGCGAAAGCTCGGTACGCGGCTTTAAAGAGCAATATCTTTCCGGCGATAACGGCGGCTACTGGCGTAACGAGCTGAACTACAGACTGTTCACATTGCCGCTTATCGGCCAGGTCAGCAGCGTGGTCGCACTCGACGGTGGCTGGCTGCAAAAAGATAATAAAGACCCGTGGGCGTCCGGCACGTTGTGGGGAGCCGCTGTCGGGCTTTCTACCACAAATCGTCACTACTCCAGCCAGTTTACCGTGGGTACACCGTTGCAATATCCGGACTGGTTAGCGCCTGACCACCTCAGCATTTATTACCGCATCGCGTTTGTGATTTAAGGGAAAACGATTATGGATAATCATCAACAACCAATGTGTTTTGCTCAACGCATACTGAGTTATTTGATCTGTGGCTTGCTGGCAGGACAACCTGTTTTGCCGGTGTTTGCCGCACCGGCGCCTGCAAATAGTGCTACAGGTATCGATAAGGCCGGAAACGGTGTGCCGGTAGTGAATATCGCCACACCTAACGGAGCGGGGATTTCCCATAACCAGTTTCAAAATTACAACGTCGGTAAAGAGGGGCTGATCCTCAATAATGCCACCGGCCAGCTAAACCAGACGCAGTTAGGCGGGCTGATTCAGAACAACCCCAACCTGAAAGCAGGCCAGGAAGCGCGCGGCATTATTAACGAAGTGACGGGCGCGAACCGTTCACAACTGAACGGTTACACAGAAGTCGCAGGAAAAGCGGCCAACGTGATGGTTGCTAACCCGTATGGCATCACCTGTAACGGCTGCGGGTTTATCAATACACCGAACGCCACGCTCACCACGGGTAAACCGGTGTTCGATGCGAGTGGCAACTTACAATCCCTTGATGTCAAAAAAGGTTCCATCACCGTTGAAGGCCAGGGGTTGAATGCCAGCCAGTCGGATGCGTTGTCAATCATCTCGCGGGCCACCGAAGTGAATGCACAAATTCATGCTAACGCGCTGAATGTTATCGCCGGCGCTAACCGCGTGGATAAAAATGGCCGCGTAACCGCGATGGCCGGTGAAGGCGCAGCACCCGTGGTGGCGGTGGATACCGGCGCGCTCGGCGGCATGTACGCCAGTCGTATCCGCCTGATTTCCAGCGATAAAGGCGTGGGAGTTAACCTTGGCAACCTGAACGCACGTCAGGGGGATATCACGCTGGATGCCAGCGGCAAACTCACTGTGCAAAACAGCCTTGCCAGCGGCAGCCTGAATGCCAGAGGGGAAAGCGTTACGCTGAGCGGTGAACATAAAGCCAGTGGCAGTATGAATGTCAGCGGGCAGGACATTGCACTTAACAACGGTACCTTTGCCAGCGACAACAATATCGCCCTTAACAGCGATGGCAAACTGACGTTAAGCAACAGCCGTTTGACTGCCGGAAACGACCTCAATCTCAACGCACAAGATTTAACACAGGATGGCCGCAGCAGCATCAATACGGCGCGTGATATTTCAGCACAGGTGGCGGGAACGATAACAAATCAGGGCCAGCTGATAGCCGGTAATAACGCCGCCATAAGCAGTGGTTCCCTGTCCAACAGCGGTAAAATTGCTGCCAAAGGCACTACCTCGATAAGTGCCGTAAAAACACTGAGCAACGCAGCAGGCGGTGAAATTCTTTCTGATGAAGCGCTGGTTGTGTCTGCGGAAGATATCCGGCAAAACGGGACCTTATCAGGCAAAAAATCACTGGCGATAGAGAGCCGCTCACTGACCGCCGCAAAAGGTTCGCTTTCGACCAGTCTGGGCAATGTTTCACTGAAAACCCGTGAAGCAAATCTGGGCGGGGATGTTATCGCCCACGGCGATCTTAGGGTGCAGGCGAATAAACTGACCAGCCAGCGTGACGCGCAGCTCCAGTCTGATGGTACGCTCACGCTGACAGCCACGGATGCCACGCTTTATGGCACTCAGGTGGCACAGGGTGCACTCACGCTTACGGCACAGAATCTGATTCACGGCGGCGTAACCACTGCGGCGAATCTCACGGTAAACAGCGGGCACTTTAATAACCTGAGTGAGGGTTTGTTTTTAAGTCAGGGGCATCTGGATATCAGCGGGAATACCGTTCTCAATGCCGGACAGGTAATGGGGAACAGCCTGTCACTGACGTCCGCTACATTCAGTAATGATGGCCTGTGGCAAGGAACTTCTGCGCTGCACATGACGGCAGATGAACTGCGCACAGGCAGCGCCAGCCGCACGCTGACGGCAGGCTCACTGACCCTGGATTCGGGTTTACTCAATACCGCAGGCACCCTGCAGGGGCAAAATGTTGTTATCACCGCCCGTGACTGGACGAACACAGGTTCCCTGCTTGGGACGGATAAACTGGATGTTTCGCTTGCCAGCACACTGAGTAACGACGGTGACATCTTAAGCCAGGGCAACGCCAGCCTTGCCGCGCAAAACATCGCTAATCAGGGCTCGCTGCTGAGTGGCGCAGATCTCACCCTGACGGGAGAGTCGCTTGATAACCGTGGCGCATTGCAGGGCAATAATCTGGTGATAAACGGCACGTCGCTGAATAACAATGGCGACATCATCGGCGTCAACGGACTGGTAGTGGCGCTGACCGGAGCATTTATTCAGCAACAGGACAAAACGCTGTTAACAGACGGAACCCTGGGGCTGAGTGCGGCGACAGTCAATAATGCCGGGCAAATTCAGGGTACGGATATTGCGCTGATCAGCGATTCTGTCGACAACAGCGGGCGTATTCAGGGGAACAATGACCTCGCATTCACCGGTAATCTGACCAACCGCGCTGCCGGTATTGTCCTGAGCCAGAACACCCTGAACCTCACCACGCCAAATCTCGTGAACTACGGCCTGATTCAGGGCGGCGGCATGACACGTATTGATGCCTCAGCGTCCGCACGTAACGACGGTAAAATCCTCTCCGGCGGTGAACTCACGTTTAACACGGCGAGCCTGACCAACAATAACTGGCTACAGGCCACATCTGTATTGCTGAATGCCGCTGCAATCGATAACTCAGGGACGGTGTTTAGCACCTCGAATCTGGCGATTCATGCCGACCGGATTGACCACAGGGCCGCAGGTAAACTTTACAGCGGCGGTAACTTACTGCTGACCAGCGGCGTTTTCGAACAGTTGGGTCAGGTGGTTGCGCTGGGTAATTTAACCCTGAAATTAACCGGTGCTTTTACGGGTAAAAACGTGCTGGCGGCAGGCAACGTGCTGGATATCACCAGCAATGGCGCGATAAACAATCAGGGCATGATGCAAGGCCAGGCGGTGAATCTGACTGCCGGAACGACGCTCACTAATAACGGACAAATCACCACCGGCAGCGGTGCAAGCATCCTCTCCGCAGGCAGTATTTCGATGAACACCGCAGGCACATTACAGGCTGGTGGCGACGTGGTACTGAACAGCCGTGGGAATATTACGGCGGCCGGTTTTATCGGCACTGCGGGCTCACTGACCCTCAATGCCGCCAGCAGTATTCTCAATACCGCCCTGCTGTATGCGGGCAACAATATGTATCTGCTGGCCAATACCATCCGCAATAACCACGGCGATATTCTGGCCGGTAACAGCCTGTGGATGCAGCGCGATATGGCGGGCAATGTGAACGCCGAAGTGGTGAATACTTCGGGGAATATCGAGACGGTAAATGGGGATATTACGATAAATACCGGGCATTTAGTGAATGAGCGGGAAGGATTAGTTGCTCATGTCACCGAAGAAACAGATTTAGCCGGACAATACTCATGGCTTACGTCGATTGATGCAGATGTCCCGCTAAGCTATCTGGATAGTATCAATTACGATTATGGCTACTACCGCGCAGATACTGGCTGTGGTAATGGTTGTGCCGGGGCATATTGGTCTCGTCCTGCCCCTTATAGCAACAGCGCTGAATTACAGTTTGCCGTTTCCCGTTCACAGGTCATTGTCGAGAGCAATGGTTCACCCGTTGCGCATATCTCTTCTGGCCGCGATCTTCTGCTCCATGCGGATGTACTGGAGAATAATGCCAGTCATATTTTAGCGACTAACAATGCCATTCTTAGTGGTAATACGCTTAATAACCAGTCATGGATAGAAAGCATTGAAACTCATTATTTGTCATATGCTTATGGTGGAAGTGAGTACGCAACGGAGTCCAGCATAACCTCTCAGAACGGCACTGGGGGCATGAATTCAATCTATTTTGTCACTACAGGGGATATCCGAACAGAGAGTACTGACGGTGATATATTCCGCTCCGTCATCCAGGCTGGCGGCAACGTCATTGCCAATTTTACCCAGGACATCAGCAACACCACCACCACGGCGAATGCCGGGGGCACCAGCAACATCATCACTGCCCCGACGCTAAATACACTCAGCCAGCCTGATGGCGTTCAGCAGCAAGATCTCGCCAACGCAGATAGCGCGGACATCACCTCGCCGCAATGGTACGAGAGTCTCACCGATGCAGTTGCTCACATCGCCGGGGGCAACAGCTTGTATCCTCTGCCGTCGGATAATAACGGCTATTTTGTCCCTTCAACCGATGCGAACAGCCCGTATCTGATCACCACGAACCCGAAACTCGACGGGCTGGGGCAACTCGATCAAAGCCTGTTTGGCGACCTGTACGCATTAATGGGGATCCAACCCGGTACGGCTCCGCGTGAAACTAACAGCCAGTACACCGACCAGAATAAATTCCTCGGTTCGGCGTACTTCCTCGACAAACTTAACCTGCATCCGGAATACGATTATCGCTTCCTCGGTGATGCGGCATTCGATACGCGCTACGTCAGCAACTTTATGATCAACCAGACCGGCAGCCGCTATATCAGCGGCCTCGGTTCTGATCTCGAGCAGATGCAATACCTGATGGATAACGCGGCAGGTGCGCAGCAGTCGCTTGGACTGGCCTTTGGTGTAGCGCTGACGGCTACGCAAATCGCCGCGCTCGACAGCAGTATCTTGTGGTGGGAATCCGCCAGCATCAACGGCCAGACGGTAATGGTGCCAAAAGTGTATCTGTCACCAAAAGACGTGACGGTGAATAACGGCAGCGTGATTGCTGGCAATAATGTCGGACTTTCAGGCGGCAGTGTCACCAATAGCGGCAGCACCCTCACCGCAAACAAAAACCTGTTTATCGGTAGTCAGAGCAGCATCAGCAACCTGAATGCTGGCCTGATGCAGGCAGGCAGTGCACTACAACTGGGCGCGCTGGGCGATATCAACAACATTGGATCCGCGATATCTGGCAAAACCGTCCAGCTTGAGAGCACAGGCGGCAGCATTAATAACATCACGCAAACCGAACAATGGCAGGCAGGCGGAACGGGCAGGCGCGGCGAGTCTGTCAGTTTCAGCGAGACACAAAGCGGCCCGATGGCGGGGATCATGGCTCAGGACGACATGATCCTGAGAGCCGGACAAGATATCAATATTACCGGCGCACTTGTGGCAGCAGGCGACGATCTGCTGATGCTGGCAGGCAATGATCTGAACCTGAATGCCATAGAAACCAGTCAGAGTGCCAGTCGTGGCAAAAGTGAAACCCACAGCACTGACAACGCCCGCACGACGATAACCGCAGGCGGCGATCTGACGCTGGTTGCCGGGCAGGATATCAACAGCCAGGCCGCAGGACTCGCCGCAGAAGGTGACGTGGCGATGCAGGCCGGTCGCGATGTGAATCTGATGGCGATAGAAACCACCGACGGCAGCAGCTACAAAGCGAAGAAAAAGGTCGAAATCAACGAATCGGTACGCCAGGACAGCACTGAAATCGTCAGCGGCGGCAACACCACAATCGTTGCCGGACGTGACGTCAACAGCAAAGCGGCACAGGTAATTGCCAGCGGCGATATCGGTATTGGCGCAGGCCGTGACATTAACCTCGAAACCGCCACTGAAAGTGATTACCACTTCAAAGAAGAAACCAAAACTAAAAAAGGGTTCATGAAAAAAACCACCACGCACACGGTGGAGGAAGACAGCGCAACCCGTGAAGCAGGCACCCTGCTCAGCGGCGATAACGTAACCCTCGTCGCCGGAAATGATTTGCTGGTGAAAGGCTCAGCGGTGGTCGGCGACGGCAATGTCAGCCTGAATGCGGGCAACAATATCGACATCGTGGCGGCGACCAACACCGACTCGACATACCGTCTCAAAGAGAAGAAAAAGAGCGGCATGTTCAGCGGCGGCGGCATTGGCGTCACCATTGGCACCAGTAAATCACGCTATGAAATGAACGATGAAGGTACCACGCAGAGCCAGAGTTTCAGCACCGTCGGTTCGACGGGCGGAAACGTCAGTATTAACGCCGGCGGTCAGGCGCATATCGGTGGCGCAGATATTATCGCCGGAAAGGATTTAAGCATTCGTGGCGACAGCGTACTGATTGAACCGGGCCGCGATGCGCGCACCCACGATGAATCGTTCGAGCAGAAACAGAGCGGGCTGACGATTGCCCTTTCGGGTGCGGCAGGCAGTGCGGTAAACAGCGCGGTGACGACGGCGCAGTCGGTGAGTGACGAAAGTGACGACCGGCTCGCGGCGCTGAAAATCGCACAGGGCGTGATGAGCGGCGTATCGACCGGTCAGGCGATGGAGGTGGCGCAGGCCACCACCGGCGATGCTTCCACGGCGTTTGGTATCAGCGCCTCGCTGGGCACGCAGTCGTCCAAATCGGAGAGCCACAGCGGACAGAACACGGCCACGGGCAGCACGCTGACGGCGGGTGATAACCTGTCAATAACCGCGACGGGCGGCGATATCACGGCCATCGGCAG
>NZ_QSNX01000030.1:0-33868 GCF_009498575.1 Rahnella sp. RcJ3 | reverse complement strand
CCGGGCGACTTGTCAGTCGTTGTTCCCGGTCAGTGGAGGCGCATTATAGGGAGTTCTCAGAAGGCCGCAACCCCTAAAATACAAATAATTTACCGACCGCTGAATCTTTCATCAAATGATGTTTAAAGCGGCAATTCCTGGATACTTCTGAAGCCATATGCCTGTAAAACAGGCAGCAAACTTTGCGCCTCTGCAGTCATCGCCATGCAGTAGGCGACACACTCGATTTCCACATCGGCTTTTCTTTCAGGAATTGGCACATGAGAAGTTTCAATTAACCAATGCGCACGCCTCGCAATCGCAGAACCCGAGTCGATCATACGCGTACCATCAGGCAAAACCTGTGACAGCTCTTGCGAAAGCAACGGGAAATGCGTGCAACCTAAGACCACCGTGTCTGGCGGTTCACGTAAACGCAACCAAGGATGCAGGATTTTCTTCAACGCCGCTAACGAAACCTCTTCACCATGCAGCTTCGCTTCCGCAAGTTCTACCAGTTCCGCCGAACCCAGCATCAGAATCTGACAATCCGTCGCAAAGCGTGCGACCAGATCATGCGTATAAGGACGCTGAACTGTCGCACGGGTCGCCAGCAATCCGACCACACCATTACGCGTTAATTTAGCTGCAGGTTTGATTGCCGGGACAACCCCGACAACAGGACAACTAAATTTGGCGCGTAATGCGGGGAGAGAAACGGTGCTCGCAGTGTTGCAGGCGATGACAATAATAGAAAGGGGATGGCGTTTCGCAACAGCGGTGACAATCTCCACCACGCGCTCAACGATAAACTCTTCGGATTTCTCGCCGTAGGGGAAAGCCACATTATCGAAGGCATATATATAGTGCAGGTCCGGCAACATCTGCCGGACCTCATCATAAACCGACAACCCGCCGACGCCAGAATCGAAAACCAGCACCGTCGGGCGGTCAGGAACTTGTGTTGTATCAGAAGGTATAGCTTCCAGTAAGGTTGTACTCACGTCCTGGTGTTTCGTAGCCATAAACCGTCTCGTAATCTTTATCAAAGAGGTTGGCAATTCTACCACGAACCGTCAGATGTGACGTTACCGGATATGACACAGCAAGATCCCAAAGACTCACACCACCCAGGCGTACATTTTCATTGGTGTTGTAATTCTTATCGTATCGTTCACCCAAATACTGATAATTGAGCGACCAGTCAAAATCAGCCACAGTCCAGTCGAGCTGATATTTCGCCTGTTGTTTAGCACGGCGTAATAAAATCTCGTTGGTCTCAGCATTGCGGGGATCCAAATATTCCAATGTGACCTGATGCCTCAACGGACCCGTATCGAAAGACCCGGTCCATTCAACACCCTTAATTGTTGCCTTATCGATATTGTAATAACCGAATTGCTGATTGTCGTAACTGATCATCTGATCGATGTCATTACGATAAGCAGACAAACGCCAGTTCAATGGTCCGGTCAGGCCTTCCAGCCCACCTTCCCATTCTTTACTTTCTTCAGGCTTAAGATCGGCATTACCGCCAAAACTGCCATATAACTGTCCCAGATTAGGCGCTTTAAACGCTGTTCCGTAAGACGCAATCAAACGGTAGCCGTCAATAAACTCCCAGGCAGCACTACTTTGCCAGGTGCCATGCGAACCAAACTGTGAATTATCGTCATTACGCACTGCGCCTTCAAAAGTAAAATCGCTCACTTTTTGCTGAGCTGTCGCGTACACCCCCGTGTTTCGTTGGGTATAGCCATCGGTAATATAGTTGGTGCCTGGCTGAGTACTGAGTTTCTGCCAGTCAGCGCCAGCGCTGAGGGTTCCCTGCCCTACCTGGAAAGTGTTTCCCCATTGCAGGTTGTATTGATCTGAATCGTCCAGCGTTGCAGAAGCGGAATAAGGACCGTATTTCGGGTCATAATTGTAGTCTTTAGTATTGCTATAGCTTCCGCTGATTTGCGTCGAATAGATCCCTTGCTGGAAGCGCAACCCGGTATCGTAAGTCCGGCTGTACAACTGGCGTGTGTCAGGCAGCGCATCACTGTGTGCCGGATCTGCGTAACTGTATGTTCCGTCATAGGCCGTGCGGTTATCAAAACCGTATGCGCGGGCAAAACCGCTGAACTGGTCGTTGAACTGATGCTCAAGACCTGCCCAGAGCGTCTTACTCATGAAGCCATCACGATCGGGTTGACGCGGATCACCGTAATTATCCGGCAGATTCGCCACCACATCGGTACCTTTTGTATAGGTATAGTTCCCCGCTACCGTCAGAACAGTATTCTCACCGAGTTTCTGCTGCGTTGAGCCGTCATAAGCCTGATAGCCGTTTGAACCGATACCGGCTGTCAATGTCGTGCCTAATTTATCACGCGTGGTAATGATGTTAACCACGCCCCCAATGGCATCGGAGCCATAAACTGCCGAGCGTGGGCCACGAATAAACTCAATACGCTGAACCAGAGAAATGGGAATCTGGCTGATATCCACCGCGCCGGAAATACCTGCCTGGTTAAGACGCACACCATCCATCAGCACCAATGTGTGGCTGGCATTCGTTCCGCGAACAAATAATGAGGTCTGCTGGCCCATTCCACCGTTCTGGGCAATATCCACGCCCGGTAAACGACGCAAAACATCAGCCACAGATTTTGACTGCCACCGGTCGATATCTGCGCGCGTGACGATATCCGTCGGCGCGAGTACTGAGGAAACGGGCTGTGGAAAACGGTTCGCGGTAACAACCAGATCATCGCCACTGTTTGTGGAAGTGCTGTCTTGCGCCCACCCTGAAAAAGCCGTGACAGATAATGCCGTCAGCAGCACATGCTTTTTAATTGTCATGAATCGAGCATCCAAACTTAATTGGCGGATGCCGCAGAGGATCACCGACGGTATTTCGCGACGACGATGATTAATGCGACGTAACATCGGCAGGTCTTCGGACTTAGGATTTGCAGGCTAATTAATTACGTCGTAATTAATTAAAAATACCCGCACCGGGCGATGACTTCCCATCTCCTCTTCTCTCTTGTCTTTATATAAAGAGGGAAAGAGAAAGAAGAAACAGTGTCTGCATAATAAAGAATGCTATCGCCGTGATTTCCCCATACCGCTGCGCGCCAGTTCCGGATTCACACCGGATTCCCTTTTAACTCAGTCAATGAGGCCGAAGCGCAATCCTACGATCAACCCATTTGGAAATCCAGACATCCGTAACGTCAGGTATGTTTTACCGGAAGAAATGTAACAAAGGTGGACATAGGAGTGACTTTCCCTACAATCCCCCGCAAAGTTTGTTCATTTACTTCCTGTTAGACGAGATAACCGATGACGCCTGAAAACCTGCCCATTGAACACTATGACGACCAGTTGGCGGAAAAGACCGCACGTCTCACGGCGATGATGTCGCCTTATAATGCGCCGCAGCCTGACGTTTTCCGTTCTCCTGTCAGCCATTATCGTATGCGCGCCGAATTCCGTGTCTGGCACGATGAAGGCGACCTGTACCACATCATGTTTGATCAGCAGACCAAAGCCCGTGTGCGTGTGGACCAGTTCCCGACCGCCAGCGAACTGATTAACCGCCTGATGCCTAAGCTTATTGCGGCCATCAAACAAGATCCGGCATTGCGCCGCAAGATCTTCCAGATCGACTATCTGTCGACCCGCAGTGGCAAAATCATTGCCTCGCTGCTTTACCATCGTAAGCTTGATGACGAATGGCAGCAGGCTGCTACCGCCTTGCGCGACCAGTTGCGCGCTGACGGGTTTGACATCCAGCTGATTGGCCGTGCAGCCAAAACTAAAATCATGCTCGATCAGGATTATGTCGACGAAGTCCTTCCGGTGGCGGGCCGCGATATGATTTACCGTCAGGTGGAAAACAGTTTCACCCAGCCAAACGCTGAGATGAACATTCAGATGCTGGAATGGGCGCTGAAGGCCACGGAAAACTCGACCGGCGATTTGCTGGAACTTTACTGTGGTAACGGCAACTTCTCGCTGGCTCTGGCACGCAACTTCCGCCGCGTTCTGGCGACAGAAATCGCCAAACCTTCCGTCACAGCCGCGCAATTCAACATTGCGGCGAACCATATTGATAACGTGCAGATTATCCGCATGGCGGCCGAAGATTTCACACAGGCGCTGAATGGCGTACGCGAATTCCGCCGTTTGCAGGATATTGATTTAAGCGGGTATGAATGCAACACCATTTTTGTCGACCCGCCGCGCAGCGGACTGGATGACGAAACAGTGAAGATGGTGGCAGGCTACGACCGTATTCTTTATATCTCCTGCAATCCGGAAACACTGTGCGGGAATCTGGAAACACTGAGCAAGACGCACCGCGTGACACGTCTGGCGTTGTTTGATCAGTTCCCGTATACGCACCATATGGAATCTGGCGTGCTGCTGGAAAAAATCTGACAGCGGATGAAAAAACAAAAACGGGCACCTTTTGAGTGCCCGTTTTTACTTCAGTCCGTTATCCGCAATACTACAGATAAACCCGCAGATATTCTGACAGACACAGGATCGCCATTGCCTGTCCGTAAGGCATCGAGGTCAGCGCGATTTCACGATAGAAATCGAGATCATTCCCCATCGCCGTTCCGAATGATGTTTGCGTCAGCTCCCCTGCCGGGTTGATGTGTTTGATCACCCCCTGAATGGCTTTCTCCGCCACCGGCGCATAAGACGCATCGATATAACGTTTACGCACGGCTTTCAGAATGCCATAGGCGAAACCGGCGGTCGCTGAGCTCTCAAGATAAGATTGCGGGTCATCAAGCAGCGTATGCCATAAACCGCTGTCATCCTGACATTTCGCCAGCGCACTGACCTGACTTTCCAGCACCTGCAATAAATAGCGACGGGTGGCGTTATTTTCCGGTAAATCCACCAGTTCGAGGAATTCCGGGATCGCGATGGTCAGCCAGCTGTTGCCACGCGCCCAGCGGGCCTGCGCAAAGTTATGATGTCCGTCGAACGTCCAGCCGTGGAACCACAGACCGGTTTCGCGATCCATCAGATACTGCACATGCATCAGGAACTGATACGTCGCTTCTTCGACAAACTCCGGACGGTCCAGCAGCTTGCCTATTTTCGCCAGGGGCAACACGCTCATCATCAGCGTGTCATCCCACATTTGCTGGTGATTTTCGTTGTTATAAACGATGTGCTGCATCGCGCCTTTATCAGTGCGCGGCATTTCGTACATTACCCATTCCGCCCAGCGCTCCAGATAAGGGCGCCATGCCGCATTGCCGGTTTCCTCATAACGATAAGCCAGCGTCAGGAACGGGCTCATGGTATTGACGTTTTTGGTCGGCGTGCCTTCCGCCAGACGCGCGGTAAACCAGTCGTCGATCACCGCACGCATTTTTTCGTCACCAGTCTGCTGATAATACTGATAAATCCCGTAAAGTCCGATACCGTGCGTCCATTCCCAGCCTGCCCAGCCTTTGGTATCAATCACGCGGCCATCGTCCAACCGCAGCAGGAATTCACCGGTTTTATCTTCGATATTCACCAGATTGTTGGTCACGTTGTGGATCAGCGATTTCAGTTCCCCGCGAGAAATGAAATGTTCCGGCTGTCGCAGCAAGGCACTGTGTTTAACTTCAAAAACTTTCATGGCGTTCTCCTGTGAATTCAAAATTTATAAACGTCCCTGGACCGGCATTTCAGCGGTATTTTCACGGGTCAGCTTTTCGGGAGGCGGGTTATTGCGATGCAGATAACCGATGTTGTTATTGCCCCACAGAGATTCGTATTTCATTCCTGTCAGCATTTCGACCGTAGCCCGGTCTTCCGGCGTAATTTGCTCCGGTACGATACGGTTAGCATCACGCATTTTCTGCGTTTCGCGGGTCAGCACACCGTGCGTTTTCTGATTAAGACGGAAGAACAGGGAGATGGTGAAACCGATACTGAGCATCAGCAATGACCCGATCACCAGTACACCAAGAATGGTATGACCGACTGCCGGAACCTGCTGACTTTGCCCGGAAACGAACCCGGCAAGTTGCAAGATAATCCCTACCAGCATCACCGCACCGGCCTGTGATGCTTTGCGGGTCAGCGTCATCACGCCGGCGAAAATCCCTTCGCGGCGCTGACCGGTAATGGTTTCATCAACGTCAGCGATATAGGTGTAGATATTCCACGGCACGTAGTTGATCCCGCCACGGCCAAGACCGGCCAGCGCGGAAATCAGCAGCAGTAATGACATCGAATCATTCATACCGGTGTAATACAGCACGCCGTACGAGATAGCGGCCAGCCCGAACAGGGAAACAGCCAGACGATAAGATGGTGCAGGACCAAAGCGGATACACAGCGGGATCATGCCAATTACCGCCACGAATTGCAGGATGGCCATCATGCCCATCAGGTTGGAGGCAATTGCAGCACTTTGCATCAGCACGAACACGACGTAATAGGTGAAGACGGCATTAAACACGTCCTGCGCGATATACCCGCCAAGGTATAACCCCAGATGTTGACGGAAAATCTTGATGCGCAGCGTCGAGGATAATTCCACTTTCAGACGTTTCAGGCTCTGCGCCAGCGTCAGTTGCTGACGTTCGCGCTCAATTTTCTTCGTGGCTTCAGATTTGAGCTCTTCCGGTCTTTCCCAGGTAAAGAAATACACCAGTGTCAGAACGAATGCGCAAATTACCGCAAAGACCAGGCTCGAATAGAAGAAGGAAATGGCATTATCTTTGCCGAAATGCTGCAACAGAATCCCCGGCAGGAAGGCCGCCAGAATCGCTGACAACTGTGCCAGAGCGATACGGGCGCCGGAAAATTTAGTTTTCTGTTTGAAATCATCGGTCATTTCCGGCACCAGTGTTTCATACGGCACCAGAATCATGGTGTAGACGATATCGAACAGCAGATAGGTCAGCAGATAATAGACATATCCCATGTCTCCCACCCACATGAAGCTGTAGCTAAACACACAAGGAATACCGAGCAGGATGAAGAACTTGCGGCGGCCAAAACGCTTGCCGAGCCAGGTGTTGCCGAAATTATCAGTGAGATACCCCATCAGCGGGCTCAGCACCGCATCGGCTACGCGCGCGGTGGCAAAAATAAAGGTCGCTTCAATGGGCGAAAGACCGCAAAACGTGGTGTAAAAATAGAGTAGCCACGCCGCAGTCAGAGCTGTCGTTCCCGCCCCGAGAAAATCGCCTGACCCGTAAGCGATGTAATTAAAGAATCCGATTTTACGTGTTTTCATTGCCGTGTTGCCTCTGTTAAATCACCTATAGGCGTAGGCTGAATGCGAACGAAAATACTTCGTCCGGCCATGATTCAAATTAACGAGGAGCAGGAATGAAAACCTTTTGGTTTTTGCCACTCAAACGGACTTTATGGCAAAGAAATGAAGAAGTGGGCGATCAATCTCTAAATATTGAACATAGGTTTGATATTAATGAAATGACAGTTCATTAAATGGCTGGATATAAAAAAAGGCAATCCGCAGATTGCCTCTTTTACTTATGAGGAAGGACTACTGAGCGGAAGACTTACGTTTTTTCAGCTTCAGACCTATCCAGAAGATCAGTGCCACACAAATCAGCGACGGCAGGAAGTTTGAGCCCAGTTCAGGGTATTCTGCGCGCACGATGGTGCTGTACAGTAACAGACCCAGCAGGAAGCAGGCTGCGGCCAGAACCGGTAACCCTTTCGGCATTTCACCGCGGTGGTAACGAACGTGCAGGCAATACACCGCTAACACCAGAGAAATGATCGGGAAGATCGAAAACGTTACGACAGAACTGAATAACGCATCGAAAGTGCCATTAATTGATAGCCCGGCAATCAAAGCCAAAACCAGAGTGCCATTATCCTGGTTCGGTTGTTCGGTCATCTTCTTTACCTCGGGTCATATTAGTGAGGGGGGTCACAGCCGTCCGTTCCTGCTGACGGCGATACCAGTAATATGCGCCTTTGGAAATCATCCGCAGCTGCAACACCAGGCGTTCCTCCAGCTGGCGTCGCTGTGCAATATCCACATCCAGCGCTTCCGCCCCGGCGTTGAAAACGATGATCACCATGGCTTCAGCCTGCGCTTCAGTAAAACTGCGCGGCATATGGTTTTCGAGTTGCAGATAGTCGGCAAGTTCCGCAATAAAATGCTGAATTTCACGGGCGACGGCGGCACGAAATGCCGATGACGTACCGGAGCGTTCACGCAACAACAGGCGGAATGCGTTGGGATTGTTACCGATGAATTCCATAAACGTGGAGACGGATGTGCGGATCACGCTGCCCCCTTTCGCAATGCGCTGGCGTGCCTGGCGCATCAGCTGACGCAGCATCAGACCACTTTCATCAACCATTGTCAGACCCAGTTCATCCACATCGCGAAAGTGCCGGTAAAAGGAGGTTGGCGCAATGCCTGCCTCGCGGGAAACCTCACGCAGACTCAGACTGGCAAAGCTACGCTCGGCACTAAGCTGGCTAAAAGCCGCCTCAATCAGCGAGCGGCGCGTGCGCTCTTTTTGTTGTGCTCTTACGCCCATAACCTTCATCCGGATAGTATTCTTCTTTTTGATTATTCGCCCGATATCGCTTCACTATACCAAAAATTTTAACGGCCGGAGCCAAAGATACAACAGCATAAAGTGGGTCAGAATGTTGCTGCATTACCATTAAATGACAACTGCATGTGGGGTAAATAGGTGTAATATGTTACTTTCTCGTTGTGATTTTGTATAAAAATAGGTTTCGAACCATGCCACAGCACTCACATTTTGATGCCATCATCATTGGCTCAGGCCCTGGCGGAGAAGGCGCCGCGATGGGACTGGTTAAACAAGGCGCCCGGGTTGCTGTCATCGAACGCTATAACAACGTCGGTGGCGGATGTACTCACTGGGGAACCATCCCTTCCAAAGCATTACGCCACGCCGTCAGCAGAATCATCGAATTTAACCAAAACCCGCTCTACAGTGATAACTCCCGCACTATGAGTTCGAGTTTCCCGGACATCCTGCGTCACGCCGATTCGGTTATTAATCAGCAAACACGTATGCGCCAGGGTTTCTATGAGAGAAACCAATGCCAGCTGTTTTCCGGAGATGCCAGTTTTGTGGATGCCAACACCATCAGCATCCGCTATGCCGATAACACACACGAACAAATTACCGCTGATAACATCGTGATTGCCTGCGGCTCCCGTCCTTACCGGCCAGCCAATGTCGATTTTGGCCATCCGCGGATTTACGACAGCGATCTCATTCTTGAACTGAGCCATGAGCCACGCCACGTGATTATCTACGGAGCGGGTGTAATCGGCTGCGAATATGCGTCGATCTTCCGCGGTCTGAACGTCAAAGTGGACTTAATCAACACCCGTGACCGCTTGTTGTCTTTCCTCGATCAGGAAATGTCAGACGCCCTGTCCTATCACTTCTGGAATAACGGTGTGGTTATCCGCCACAACGAAGAGTTCGAGATGATCGAAGGCGTGGAAGACGGTGTGATCATGCATCTTAAATCCGGTAAAAAAGTGAAAGCTGATGCACTGCTGTATGCCAACGGGCGCACAGGTAACACCGATAAACTGGGTCTGGAGAACATTGGTCTGGAAGCTGACAGCCGTGGGCTGCTGAAAGTGAACAGCATGTATCAGACTGCGCTGTCGCATATTTATGCGGTCGGTGACGTCATTGGCTATCCAAGCCTGGCATCAGCGGCTTACGATCAGGGACGTATCGCCGCGCAGGCCATGATTCAGGGCGAAGCGAAAGTCCACCTTATAGAAAACATTCCGACGGGTATTTACACCATTCCTGAAATCAGTTCCGTGGGTAAAACCGAACAGGAACTGACAGCGATGAAAGTGCCCTACGAAGTGGGCCGCGCACAGTTTAAACATCTGGCACGCGCACAAATTGCAGGCATGAACGTGGGTAGTCTGAAGCTCCTGTTCCACCGTGAGACCAAAGAAATTCTGGGAATTCACTGCTTTGGTGAACGCGCCGCCGAGATTATTCACATCGGTCAGGCCATCATGGAACAGAAAGGTGAAGGGAATACTATCGAGTATTTCGTTAATACCACCTTCAACTATCCGACCATGGCAGAGGCCTATCGCGTTGCGGCACTGAACGGCTTAAACCGCCTGTTTTAAGACTGCGGTTCGGTCCATGTAAGGCTGCATGTGCTCTTTGATGGCTTCCGCCAGCTGCTCGTAACGCCCGCGCAGTGGCGAACCGGGACGATATACCAGCGCGATTGTGCGTCGTGGTTCCGGTTTGTCACACATCAGATACGTCACGCCGTCACGGCTGCGCTCATTGGGCACAGCCAGTGATGGCAGCAAGGTAATCCCGCTTCCCGCTGCCACCATATTACGCAGCGTTTCCAGACTGGTTGCCCGGAAATGGGTATCTTCATCCGCACCTGCCTGGAAGCAGAAACCGAGCGCCTGATCACGCAGGCAGTGCCCGTCTTCCAGCATCAGCAGTTTTTCACCGGCCAGATCTGCCATCGCCACACGATCGCGAGATGCCCATGGATGATCGTCGTAGATCGCCAGCCTCATCGGCTCATCAAACAGCGGCACTTCAATAAACGCTTCGCTCTCTTTCACCAGCGCCAGAATGGCACAGTCGAGTTTTCCGCTGTCCAGTTGAGCCAGTAACTGATGGGTTTGCGCTTCGTGCAGATACATTTCCAGCTTCGGGAAGGTTTTGTGCAGCGAAGGAATAATCTGGGGCAGCAAATAAGGCCCGACGGTCGGGATCAGCCCGATATGCATCGGCCCGGACATCGCTTCACCCTGTTGGCTTGCCATCTCTTTCAGAACTTTCACTTCACGTAACACCGTGCGCGCCTGATCCACCAGCAACAAACCGGCTTGTGTAAACAACACTTTGCGGCTGGTTCTTTCAAGCAACATAACGCCAAGTTCATCTTCCAGTTTACGAATCTGACCGCTTAACGTCGGCTGACTGACATGGCATGAATCTGCTGCGCGGCGAAAGTGACGGAACTCCGCCAGCGCCACCAGATACTCTAGATCGCGAATGTTCATTTTTCCTCCAGTCCCTAAAAGGCAATGAGATAGCTGTTAACGATAGATAAGATAGCAATCAACGATTATATCTATCAACCATTATTGTGAATAATGCCTCCCAGCGAAACGGCAATGCCGAAAATATTTTGTATTTTATTGATTAATTAAGAGGTTATTCATGTTTGCAAGCCAGGAAGGGAAACACGTACCGCACGTTACTTTTCACACCCGACAGGGCGACCAGTGGGTAGATCTCAGCAGCGAGCAGCTGTTTAAAAATAAAACAGTGATTGTGTTTTCATTACCGGGAGCCTTCACCCCGACCTGCTCTTCAAGCCATCTTCCACGTTACAACGAACTGGCTCCGGTCTTTAAAAACCACGGCGTCGACAGCATTCTGTGCGTTTCCGTGAATGACACCTTCGTGATGAACGCCTGGAAAGCCGAACAAAACGCGTCCAACATCACTTTCATTCCGGACGGTAACGGTGAATTCACCAAAGGCATGGACATGCTGGTTGAGAAAGCGGATTTAGGCTTCGGCCCGCGTTCATGGCGTTATTCCATGCTGGTGCGCAATGGTGTAGTCGAGAAAATGTTCGTTGAGCCAAACAAACCGGGTGACCCGTTTGAAGTGTCTGATGCAGACACCATGCTCAAATATCTGGCACCAGAATTTAAAGTACAAGAATCCGTGTCCGTATTCACCAAACCGGGCTGTCCGTTCTGTGCGAAAGCCAAACAAATGTTGCAGGAACGCGGCATTCAGTACGAAGAAATTGTATTAGGTAAAGACGCGACCACCGTCAGTCTGCGCGCCGTGACAGGGCGGGCGACAGTGCCGCAAGTCTTTATCGGTGGACGCCACATTGGGGGAAGTGACGACCTGGAGGTTTACCTCCATTCAGAAACAGAAGCGTTGTGCGAAGTCGCACAATAAGCGTCGGGAAACCAAACAGTAAAATCAGGCGGACTTCGGTCCGCCTTTTTTATTTTACGCTAAACGCGCTTTCGCATCGGCAATCGCCTGCGCGACCTGCTGCGGAGAAACGCCACCTTTGGCGGCACGTTTGTCGAGACAGGATTGCAGTTCAAGGATCGCGTAAACGTCATCGCCAATCACATTGCTGAATTTCTGCAAATCAGCCAGCGGCAATTCTTCCAGCGCCTTCCCCTGATTAATCGCTTCGACCACCGCTTCACCCACAATATGGTGTGCTTCGCGGAACGGCACGCCTTTGGCAACCAGATAGTCTGCCAGTTCGGTGGAATTAGCGTAGCCTTGCTGTGCAGCTTCTTTCGCACGCGGGCGTTTCACCTGAATGCCGTCCAGCACCAGCGACGCCATATTCAGGCAATCCATCCAGGTGTCGAGCGCATCGAACAGTCCTTCTTTGTCTTCCTGCATGTCTTTGTTGTACGCCAGCGGCAGGCCCTTCATGGTCATCATCATGCCAGTCAGTGCGCCTTGTACGCGGCCACATTTGCCGCGGATCAGCTCCAGCGCATCCGGGTTTTTCTTCTGCGGCATCAGGGAGGAACCTGACGTTACGCGATCGGACAAATCAATAAACGCCGCTTCGCCGGTGTTAAAGAAGATCAGGTCTTCGGCAAAACGGGAAAGGTGAACCATACTGATGGCCGCGTTGGACAGCAGTTCAAGAACATGGTCACGGTCAGAAACGCTGTCGAGGCTGTTACGGGTCGCAGAAGCAAAACCTAACCAGCCCGCCAGCTGTTCGCGATCCATCGGATATGCCGTACCGGCCAGTGCACCACAGCCCAGCGGGCTGACGTCCAGACGGGTCAGGGTATCTTTCAGACGGCTTTCGTCACGCGCCAGCATTTCAACATACGCCATGCACCAGTGCGCAAAGGTCACCGGCTGAGCGCGCTGCAGATGGGTGTAACCCGGCATCACCGCGTCCTGATTGGCTTCGGCGGTGGCGACCAGCGCCTGCTGTAAATGATGCAATGCATCGCCCAGTTCAACCACCTGCGCTTTACACCACAGTTTGATGTCGGTCGCGACCTGATCGTTACGGCTGCGGCCGGTATGCAGTTTCTTGCCAAGATTACCGACTTTGTCGATCAGTTTACCTTCGACCCAGCTATGAATATCTTCGGCGTCGCTGGCTAAAATAGCGCGGGGATTGGCACGGACTTCTTCCAGCAGCACGGTCAGCGCCTCTTCCAGCTGGATTTGCTCGTCAGCGGTTAATACGTTGACGGTCACCAGCGCTTTGGACCAGGCTACTGAGCCCACGATGTCCTGCTCTGCCAGCCGGTAATCGAAACGCAGTGAGTCATTGAGTTCTTTAAACCGCTGATCCGCTGCCTGAGTAAAACGTCCGCCCCAAAGTGCCATTTTCCTGCTCCTGAATTTTTTATGCAAAAGGGCGCACTATGCTGCGCCCTTGAAAAGGGTATACCGAATGCGCCGCCGGTGCGTTACGCCAGAATACGTGTGCCGATGGCGACGCCGTTAAACAGTGCCGGTAATTGTTCGGCATGACGCCAGCTGGCAATATCAACCGGACGTCCCAGAGAACGGGCGGCGTCCAGCGCAGCGTGAACTTTGACGATCATGCCATCGGTGATAATACCCTGCGCGATAAGCTGCTCGGCTTTCTCTGCGCTCATTTCCGGGATACGCTGACCTTTGCCGTCAAGAATGCCACTGACATCAGACAGCAGGATCAGATCCGCGCCCAGCGTGGCCGCCAGTGCAGTCGCAGCCTGATCAGCGTTAACGTTCATCAGCTCGCCGTTTGCGGTGATGCCGATAGAACTGACAATCGGCAGGTAGCCTGCGCCGTGCAGCGTGTTAATCAGCGCCGGGTTACCCGCTTCGGCTTTACCGACGAAGCCCAGTGATTCATCCAGCTGTGTAACGCTGACGGTACCGCCGTCTGCCAGAGACAGGCCAACAGCGTTGATATGATTTTTAACCGCCCACGCCAGCAGGGTTTTGTTAGCGCTGCCAGCAAGTGCGCCGGTGATAATGTCAATCTGATCAGCCGGAGTCACACGCAGACCGGCTTTTTTCACCACCGGCAGATTCAGCTTTTTCATCAGCTCGTCAACCAGGCAGCCGCCACCGTGAACAATAACCAGCGGGCGGTGATATTCCTGACGATAAGCCACTACCGCCATGAACAGGCGCTCGAGCGCTTCTTCATTGTCCAGCAACACACCACCTAATTTTATGACTAACGGATTCATAGCTGTTCGCGCCCCGACCGGTTGAGAATGTTAATTAATAACAATACATTTAATTTAATCTAACACCCCTGCGCGTCTGAATAAACGCTCAGGGGCGGTTGTTTTTTGTTTGCTGACAATCTGACGAAGTGTTAAAGCAGTGATTGTGTTTCCGGGAAGCCGAAACGGATATTCATGCACTGAACCGCCTGCGCGGACGCGCCTTTAAGCACATTATCCTCCGTCGCCACCACAATCAGATGTTCGCCTTTCACCGCAAAACCGATATCGCAAAACGGCAGGCCAACCACGTCTTTCAGCGCCGGAACGCCTTTGGTGTACAAACGCACCAGCGGTTTATCGTGATAAGCATTATGGAAGGCTTCCGCCACGTCCTGCTCCGTGACACCCGCGTTCAGACGGCAGGTGATGGTCGCCAGAATACCGCGCGGGAAGTTGCCCAGATGCGGTGTGAAAATCACCGGCACGCCAAGATGCTCGGCAATTTCCGGATGATGACGGTGGCTGAAAAGTTTGTATGGCTGAAGGCTGACTTCGCAGAAGCTGTTGCCGAGCGTGGCTTTACGGCCTGCACCACTAACACCGCTGGTGGCGTTGATCACCGGCCACTGGCTGTCATTGAGCAAACCATTTTCGATAAGGGGTTTAAGCGCCAGCTGCGAAGCGGTCGGGTAACAGCCCGGAACGGCGATCAGCTGTGCGTCTTTTAATTTGTCAGCCTGCCATTCGGCCAGGCCGTACACAGCTTGGTCGAGCAGGTCGAGATGCTGATGCTCAAAACCGTAGAATTCGGTATAAAACTCAGGTTTGCTGACGCGAAAAGCACCGGATAGATCAAACACCACGCAGCCCGCCGCCAGAAACTGTGGCGCTAAATCGTGGCTGACTTCATGCGCGGTCGCCAGAAATACCACATCGACACCTTTCGCGGCTTCCGCCACGTCAGTCAGTGGCGAAACAGGCAAATCGACGATGCCTTTTAATTGAGGATGCAAATCAGAAAGTAATTTTCCTGCATCTGCACTTTGCGCTGAAACCGTTAAACCGGTTATGTTCATATGTGGGTGGCGATTCAGGTAAGCAGCGAGTTCGGCTCCGGCATAACCTGTGGCACCAACAATCAGCGTATTTAACATAGGGCTTGTTCACCTTCTCAATTTTTGGGTAGGGGCCGGATGAATTTTTTTCCGGTTTCCTTACGCGCTGGCTTATTGTATTTTTATTCACAATTATTGCATGAATATGAATACTACCCTAACTAAAGGCTGTCAACAGTGAAGATGAAATTACCTCCTTTTATTGAGCTCTACCGGGCGTTAATCGCCACCCCTTCCATCAGCGCCACAGACGCTGCACTGGACCAGAGCAATGAGACGTTAATCAATCTACTGGCAGGCTGGTTCGGTGATTTAGGCTTCAAAGTCGAAGTGCAACCCGTGCCAGGAACACGCCATAAATTCAACATGTTAGCCAGTACCGGTGAAGGTGCAGGCGGGTTGCTGCTGGCGGGTCATACCGATACCGTTCCGTTCGATGACGGCCGCTGGACACGTGATCCTTTCACCCTGACCGAGCATGAAAATAAGCTCTATGGTTTAGGGACTGCCGATATGAAAGGTTTCTTCGCGTTCATCCTCGATTCATTGCGTGATGTCGATCTGACCAAACTGACTAAACCGCTGTATATTTTGGCGACCGCCGATGAAGAAACCACCATGGCCGGTGCCAGCTATTTCTCTAAAAATGCCAAAATTCGCCCTGACTGCGCGATCATCGGTGAACCCACGTCGCTCAAGCCGGTTCGTGCGCATAAGGGGCATCTGTCGAATGCAATCCGCATCACCGGTCAGTCCGGCCATTCCAGTGATCCGTCCCGCGGCGTGAACGCTATTGAACTGATGCACGAATCGATTACCCATTTAATGACGCTGCGCAATACGCTGAAAAGCCGTTACAACCACAGTGGTTTCGTGATCCCGTACCCGACCATGAACTTTGGTTATATCAACGGCGGCGACGCACCAAACCGTATTTGTGCCTGTTGTGAAATGCACATGGATATCCGCCCGCTGCCGGGTCTGACGCTGACCGACATTGATGGTCTGTTGAACGAGGCACTGGCCCCCGTCAGCGAACGCTGGCCGGGACGTATTGTGATTGAAGAACTGCATCCACCGATCCCGGGCTATGAATGTCCGCCGGATCACCCGCTGGTGCAGGTGGTCGAGAAATTACTGGGCGTGGAGACGGAAATCGTTAACTACTGCACCGAAGCGCCGTTTATTCAGGAACTGTGCCCGACGCTGGTGCTCGGACCAGGTTCTATCGATCAGGCACATCAGCCAGATGAATATATTGATACTGCGTTCATTAAACCGACTCGTGAGCTGATTTCTCAGGTTGTTCATCATTTCTGTTATCACTGATACTGAATGAAGGATTGATGAAGAAACAATCAGGGCGCTCACGGGCGCCCTTTGATACTGTACAAAAGGTGGATTAGCCAAACTGATATCGCCGCTGTTGTAATTAAATTTCAGCGACATCGCCAAAAAGACCATTTTTCACGTGAGTGTTCAGGGGTTTTTGGGTTAAAACATGTGCTGCATTTAAAAAGTATGGCCAGGTTGGCAGGGTGAACGGGGCAAGAATGCCTGACGGGTGAAAGTTATTTACAGAATATAAAAATTAAACGAGAGAACGGGTCAGAGGTAATATGAACGAACAATATTCCGCAATGCGAAGTAATGTCAGTACTTTAGGTAAATTGCTGGGCGACACGATCAAAGATACGTTGGGAGAGCATATCCTGGATCGTGTTGAGAAAATCCGTAAGCTGTCGAAATCCTCCCGTGCCGGAAATGACGCGGATCGACAGGAGTTACTGTCAACGTTGCAAAACCTCTCAAACGATGAGCTGCTGCCTGTTGCCCGTGCTTTTAGCCAGTTTCTGAATTTAGCCAACGTGGCTGAACAATATCACAGCATTTCGCCGCACGGCGAAGCGGCCAGCAATCCTGAAGCGCTGGCGCAATTGTTCGATCGTCTGAAATCCAAAAACCTCTCTGAGCAGCAGTTACGGGATGCCGTTGACCAGCTTTCTATCGAACTGGTGCTGACCGCACACCCGACAGAAATCGCCCGTCGCACGCTGATCCACAAACTGGTGGAAGTGAATAACTGCCTCAAGCAGCTCGACCATAACGATCTGGCCGATTACGAGCGCAAACAAATCATGCGCCGCCTGCGTCAGTTAATCGCGCAGTCATGGCATACCGATGAAATCCGCAAAAACCGCCCTTCTCCGGTGGATGAAGCCAAATGGGGTTTTGCGGTAGTCGAAAACAGCCTGTGGGAAGGCGTGCCGGCTTTTCTGCGCGAACTGAACGAACAGCTGGAAACCTCACTGGATTACAAAATGCCAGTGGAAGCCGTGCCGGTTCGCTTCACCTCCTGGATGGGTGGCGACCGCGACGGTAACCCGAACGTAACCGCCGATATCACCCGTCACGTGCTGTTGCTGAGCCGCTGGAAAGCGACTGATCTGTTCCTGCGTGATATCGCGGTGCTGGTGTCAGAACTGTCGATGACCGAATGCACACCGGAACTGCGTGAGCTGGCCGGCGGTGCGGACATCATCGAACCTTACCGCGAAATCATGAAACAGCTCCGTTCGCAGCTGACCAATACTCAGGTGTATCTGGAAGCCCGTCTGAAAGGCGAACGTGTTGCACGCCCGCACGATTTGCTGGTGAAAAATGACCAACTGTGGGCGCCGCTTTACGCCTGCTACCAGTCATTGCAGGCCTGCAACATGGGCATTATTGCCAACGGCCAGTTGCTGGATACCCTGCGCCGCGTGCGCTGCTTCGGCGTGCCGCTGGTGCGTATCGACGTGCGTCAGGAAAGCACCCGCCACACCGACGCTATCGCAGAAATTACCCGTTATCTGGGTCTTGGCGATTACGAAAGCTGGTCAGAATCCGACAAACAGGCTTTCCTGATCCGCGAACTGAACTCAAAACGTCCGCTGGTGCCACGTCACTGGGAACCGAGCGCCAACACCAAAGAAGTGCTCGATACCTGTCAGGTGATTGCCGAAGCGCCGGAAGGCTCGATTGCAGCGTATGTCATCTCGATGGCGCGCACGCCGTCTGATGTGCTGGCCGTACACCTGCTGCTCAAAGAAGCCGGTTGTCCGTTCCCGATGCCCGTTGCGCCGCTGTTCGAAACGCTCGACGACCTGAACAATGCCGACGATGTCATGAAGCAATTGCTGAGCATCGACTGGTATCGCGGTTTCATTCAGGGCAAACAGATGGTGATGATTGGCTATTCCGACTCCGCAAAAGACGCGGGCGTGATGGCCGCATCGTGGGCGCAATATCGTGCGCAGGATGCTCTGATCAAAACCTGCGAGAAAGCCGGGATTGCCCTGACACTGTTCCACGGACGTGGCGGTTCTATCGGCCGTGGCGGCGCACCGGCACAGGCAGCGTTATTGTCTCAGCCTCCGGGCAGCCTGAAAGGTGGCCTGCGCGTTACCGAACAGGGCGAGATGATCCGCTTCAAGTTCGGTCTGCCGGAAGTCACCATCAGCAGTCTGGCGCTGTACACCTCTGCAATTCTGGAAGCCAACCTGTTGCCACCGCCTGAGCCGAAACAAGCCTGGGTGGATATCATGGAACAACTGTCTGACGTGTCCTGCAAAATGTACCGTGGCTACGTTCGCGAAAATAAAGACTTCGTGCCTTACTTCCGCGCCGCAACGCCGGAACAGGAACTGGCCAAACTGCCTCTGGGTTCACGTCCGGCGAAACGTAAAGCCAGCGGTGGCGTCGAAAGCCTTCGTGCCATCCCGTGGATTTTCGCCTGGACGCAAAACCGCCTGATGCTGCCAGCCTGGCTGGGTGCCGGTGCCGGTTTGCAGGCTGTGGTTGATGACGGAAAACGCGACGAGCTGGAAACCATGTGCCGCGACTGGCCGTTCTTCTCCACGCGAATCGGTATGCTGGAGATGGTGTTTGCGAAAGCTGACCTGTGGCTGGCGGAATACTACGATCATCGTCTGGTTGGGAAAGAATTGTGGCCGCTCGGTCAGCAGTTGCGCGATCAGCTGGCAAGCGACATCAAAGTCATTCTGGCGATTTCTAACGACGATCATCTGATGGAAGATTTGCCGTGGATTGCAGAATCCATCGCACTGCGAAACGTCTACACTGACCCGCTGAACGTCTTGCAGGCTGAATTGCTGCACCGTTCCCGCGAGCTGGAAAAAGACGGCAAGCAGGATGCCAACGTCGAACAGGCGCTGATGGTGACGATTGCCGGTGTGGCAGCGGGTATGCGTAATACCGGCTAGTTTTCGCTGACATCAGCCCAAGAAAAACCCGCGAATTCGCGGGTTTTTTGTATTCAGTGTCGGGCAAAAAGATTAAGCGCGAACCGGCACAGCGATGTCTGGACGCACACCCAGCGTGTGGCAAATCGCGTAACTCATTTCTGCACGGTTCAGGGTGTAGAAATGGAAGTCCTTCACGCCTTCGCGGCTGAGGATTTTCACCATGTCCATCGCGATATTGGCACCGACCATTTTGCGGGTTTCGGCGTCGTCATCCAGCCCTTCAAACTGGCTGTTCATCCAGTGCGGTACACGCACATTGGTCATCGTCGCAAAGCGGGTCAGCTGTTTGAAGTTAGACACCGGCAGGATGCCTGGCACGATTTCCACGTCAATCCCCTGACCGGCGCAGCGGTCGCGGAAACGCAGGTAACTTTCCACATCAAAGAAGAACTGCGTGATGGCGCGGTTCGCACCGGCATCGATTTTACGTTTCAGGTTAATCAGATCTGACTGCGCGCTTTTGGCCTCAGGATGCACTTCCGGATAGGCTGCGACGGAAATATCAAAGTCGCCCACTTCTTTCAGCAGATGCACCAGATCGGTGGCGTACATTTCCGGCTTGCCGCCGCCTGCCGGCAAATCGCCACGCAGAGCCACAATGTGGCGGATGCCACTGTCCCAGTAATCCCGTGCGATCTGACGCAGTTCATCGCGGCTGGCATCGATACAGGTCAGGTGAGGTGCCGCTTCCAGACCGGTACGTTCTTTAATGCCTTTGATGATGCTGTGTGTACGATCACGCTCGCCGGAGTTCGCGCCGTAAGTCACAGAGACAAACTTAGGCTTGAGGCTGCTGAGACGATCAATAGAGCTCCACAACGTATCTTCCATCTCGCTGGTACGAGGCGGGAAAAATTCGAAAGAAACGTTAATCTGACCCTGTAATTCAGCCAGATTCTGGTTCAGCGCTTCGCGCTGGTTTGCGTGGAAAAAGCTCATAAACACTACCTCATGGATCACTGCGTTTTGATTATGGTTCGTTATAATGGACGTTTGGACGTCTAAACGTATAGATAGAAAATGACGGAAAGAGAACAAAGTGTCAACGTTAAAATGATGGCAGGGGATGATTAATCTTCACGCAAACTGAAAGAATTTCACGTTGCGAAAATGCGGCTGAGGGGAAGCTGAGGAAAGTTAGAGGTTTTTTACGCCTTCCCCTCATGAGAGGGGAAGGCGTAAGGAATTACAGAAGTTGCGTCAGACGATTAAGATCAGATTGCAACGCACCTGCGGTCACGTCACGCCCTGCACCCGGCCCGCGGATCACCAGCGGATTATCACGATACCAGCGACTTTCGATAGCGAACACGTTATCGCACGGCAGTAATGCGGCCAGAGGATGGTCGTCACGCACCGCTTCAACACCCACACGGGCTTTGCCATTGGCATCGAAACGGGCCACGTAGCGCAGCACCAGGCCCATTTCACGGGCGGCTTCCAGACGTTGCAGCATTTGCTGGTTCAGCGCCTCACCGTCTTCAAAAAACTGATCTACGGAACCGTTCGCGCAACTTTCCGGCACCAGAGATTCCACGCGAACCTGCGTCGGTTCGATGTCATAACCCGCTTCGCGCGCCAGGATCACCAGCTTGCGCATGACGTCCTGACCGGATAAATCATCGCGCGGATCCGGCTCAGTCAGCCCCTGCTGCCAGGCTAAATCCACCAGTTCGGTGAACGGCAGCGTGCCGTCAAATTGCAGGAACAGCCAGGACAATGTTCCCGAGAAAATGCCGCTGATGGCCAGAATGCTGTCGCCGCTTTCGCGTAAATCACGCACCGTATGGTTAACCGGCAAACCAGCGCCGACAGTGGCGTTATACAACCAGTGGCTGCCGGTTTTTGAAAACGCGTCGCGGATCTGACGGTATTTATTCGTGTCCGACGCGCCTGCCTGTTTGTTGGCACTGATGACATGGAAACCGTAGCTGGCGAAATCCAGATACTGATCGGCCAGTTCAGCGCTGGCGGTGACATCCAGAACCACTAAATCGTCATAAGGATGCGCGCGCATCCACAGGAACAGCGATTCTTCGTCATGCGCCTGCGATTCATCATCAAAGAAGGCCAGCGCACGGCTGGCGTCCAGCCCTTCATAATTGAGCAGACTGCGCTTGCTGTCGACCACACCGGCCAGCACAAACTCAAAACCGCTGCGGGCAGAAATATTCTTTTGTTCACGGGCGAACAGTTCCAGCCAGCGTGAACCGATATTGCCTTTACCAAACAGCATCAGACCGATTTGCTTTTCAGCACGGAACAACGTTTTGTGCAGCCCCTGAATCAGGTGCGCGGTCGGGCCGATACGCAGTACAGCCACCAGACTGATACCGTCTTCGGCCTGCCAGATAAACTCCACTGGCTGATCTTTCATTTCCTGATAAAAACGGTGGCTGTGCAACGGATTCTTGCACACGCCCGCCCCGACCAGCGCCACCAGCGCCAGCCCTTCACGCAGGGTCAGACGCGCCGGAAGGGCCGCCTCTTCGAGAACCTGCAACGCGCTGCCCGCCACTTCAGAGGTGTAGCAAAGTTGCAGCAGATTACGGTCAGGATGAATGCCGGTACACAGCGGTTTGATCTGCGCACGTTTAAGCAGCAGCTCAACATCTTTTTGCGCCAGACCAAAATCGTGGCCGGAAGGAATGACCATTTCGATCAGACAAATATCATCATGGCTGGTGACAATTTTCGCGCCGGTACCGGAAGCCAGCACGCGTTCAATACGCGTTGAGCCCTGCTCCGGCTGGTAACTGCAACGCAGTTGCAAATCAATATCGCTGCCGGAAACCGGCTGAAGGGTACGGGTGTGCAGAACCGGTGCCGCCAGACGCGCAAGTTCACTGGCTTCATCGAGACGCAATAACGGCAGCAGGCAGGCATCTTTCACTTTGCGCGGGTCGGCGCTGTAGACACCGGCCACATCACTCCAGATGGTCACACGGCTGGCATTAGCCAGTGCGCCAATCTGGGTGGCGGAATAGTCACTGCCGTTACGGCCAAGCAGTACGGTTTCACCCGCGTCACTGCGGGCGATAAAGCCGGTCACCACCAGATATTGCTGAGGATGCTGCGCGAGAAGTTGTTGCAGCAGCGGATACGAACGGCCTTCATCAACCTGAGGTTGCGCAGCGCGTTCAGCCCGCAGGAATTCACGGGCATCCAGCCAGGCGGCCGGTAATTCCAGCTTACACAGCACTGCAGACATCAGGCGTGCAGACCAGACTTCGCCGTGCCCGACGACTTCAGCATAAATTGCATCGGTCATTTTGCCGTCAAGCAAAACAGCCAGACGTTCGAGATCATGAATAAAAGAAGCAATAAGCGGTTCGGCCATTTCCGGCGGCAACAGACCAGTTATCAAATCACTCTGATAACGGCGCAAAGCCTGCTGAACCTGATGCGCAGAAATTCTGTCTGTCTGGCTGAGCTTCAGCCAGCTGATCAGCTGGTTGGTTGTGCTGCCAGCCGCCGACACCACCATCATGTCACCCGGCTTCGCATACTCGGCCATAATGCCAGCGACACGCAGATAACACTTCACGTCGGCCAGACTGCTACCACCAAATTTGTGCAACTGACGACTTCCCGCCGGCGCTGCAACCGCTATTGCATTCATACTTACCTCGTTGCCACTGACTGGAATGCATTTTCCAGATCAGCAATCAAATCTTCGCTGTCTTCAAGACCTACAGAAATACGGAGCAAGCTGTCAGAAATCCCGGCGGCTTTGCGCGCTTCCGGCGCCATGCCAGCATGTGTCATGGTCGCGGTATGAGAAATCAGGCTTTCGACGCCTCCCAGTGATTCTGCGAGGGTAAATAACTTCAATTCTTTCAGGAAATGGCGCAACTGAGCTTCATCTCCGTTAAATTCAAAACTGATCATGGCACCAAAGCCACGTTGCTGGCGGCAGGCAATTTCATGTCCCTGGTTTTCCGGCAGCGACGGATGATACAGCTTTTTGACCTGCAATTGTTTTTGTAAATAAGCAACAATTGCCAGTGCATTTTCCTGTTGCTGTTTCACGCGAACCGTTAACGTGCGCAAACCGCGCAATAACAGATAGCTGTCAAAGGCCGCAGCGGTAACGCCAATGTTGTTCGCCCACCAGGCGAGTTCTGTCGCATGTTCTGCGGTCTTAGATATTACCGTACCGGCGACCACATCAGAATGCCCGTTCAGATATTTAGTACATGAATGGACGACTAAATCCGCACCAAGCTGCAATGGATTTTGCAACGCCGGACTCAGGAAGGTGTTGTCCACCACTGTCAGGGCACCGGCGGCGCGGGACGCGTCGCAAATCGCCTGAATATCCACCACACGCAGCAAAGGATTGCTCGGCGTTTCAATCAGCACCAGCTTCGGCTTTTCTTTCAGCGCATCGGCCAGCGCCTGTGGATCACCCTGATCCACAAACAGCACGCGATACGCGCCACGTTTGCTCAGGCTGTCGAACAACCGGTAACTGCCGCCGTAGCAGTCGTGCGGCGCAACCAGTAAATCGCCAGGTTTCAGAAATACCGTACACACCAGATGAATGGCTGACATACCGCTGCTGGTCAGAACCGCACCGGCGCCGCCTTCCAGATCAGCCAGCGCACGCTGGACAACATCCCGTGACGGATTGCCGCGACGTGAATAGTCATGGGCTCTTGGCTGATTGAAATCTTCAAAGTTATAGGTACTGGAAAGGTAGATTGGCGGAACTACACAACCATATTGCTGATCATTGTTCAGGCCACTGCCCACGGCAATGGTGGCTTGCTTGTGCGTCATAATCGTTTCTTCCTGACGAATTGCGAAGGATGAGGATATAAAGAGTAACGTCCGGATTTATAGACGTCAATACATCTGGACATCTAAACTTCTTTGCGTATAGATTGAGCAACAGCGCAATACCCGCTAAAATTATGGCGTTAATGAAGATGTCAGGCAGATCTGTCGTGCCGGGAGACGTAAGCTCAAGGTAACAAAATGAACAGTGCCGCAGGGAAAAACGTGAAATGTCCCTGTTAAATTCCGACATTTACTTAGTGAGAACAGTGAAAATCGGGCATAATCACGCGGTTTTCAGAATTTTATTTTTTGATAAATTTAAGGTGTCCCATGGCTGAGTGGAACGGCGAATATGTCAGCCCTTACGCTGAACACGGTAAGAAAAGCGAACAAGTTAAGAAAATCACGGTATCCATTCCGCTGAAAGTCCTCAAAATTCTCACCGATGAACGCACCCGTCGCCAGGTAAACAACCTGCGTCACGCGACCAACAGTGAATTATTGTGTGAGGCTTTTCTGCACGCCTTCACCGGTCAGCCTTTGCCGAATGACGAAGACCTGCGTAAAGAACGCAGTGACGAAATACCGGAAGCGGCGAAGATCCTGATGCGTGAACTGGGTGTGGATCCTGATACCTGGGAATACTGATCGCAACATCGCAAAGATGTGCTGAAAGACCGTGCGGCTCCCGTCGCGCGTTTTTTCAGTATCTGCGCGAAGAAAGAGAGTGCGGGAACGGGCATTTTATCTGGCGGGACGTCAAACGACAGGTAACAAAAAAGGCGCCAAAGGCGCCTTTTTTTGCTCTCAAGCGAAGCTTATTTGCTGCCTGGAACGCTGAAACGCTTGTTGAAGCGGTCAACGCGGCCACCGGTAGCCACTTCACGTTGCTTACCAGTGTAGAACGGGTGGCATTCGCCACAAACGTCCAGGTTCAGATCGTGACCCACAGTTGAGTGAGTTTTGATAACGTTACCGCATGAGCAAGTTGCAGTAACTTCTACATATTTAGGGTGAATACCTTGTTTCATGGAAAACCTCTTCTTAAGGCCGCGTCGCTATCCAACCCTGTTCTGTCAGACACCACGCGTAGTGGATGATAGGCTTTGAGTACGAAATGCACCAAAGGCGGCGAATCATACAGAATCTCTGACAACCGCGCAATCATGTTCATGCATTTCGAAGGACACAGTGTACACTATCCCGTCATTTTTTTATAGTCTGGACCCCCAATGCCTGTTGCCCACGTTGCTTTACCCGTCCCGCTCGCCCGTACTTTCGACTATCTGTTGCCGCCTGATATGCAGGTTTCAAAGGGTTGCCGGGTCAGTGTGCCTTTCGGAAAACGCGACGCCATTGGCATCGTCACTCAGGTCAGCGACTTCAGCGAATTTGGCCTGGAGAAACTGAAACCGGTGCGGGAAGTCCTCGACAGCTCCAGTCTGTTTACCCCTGATCTGTGGCGCATCTTGTTTTGGGCCGCCGACTATTACCATTACCCGATCGGCGAAGTGCTGTTCCATGCGCTGCCGGTATTGTTACGTCAGGGGAAAGCCGCTGAGCTTACACCGCTGTGGCAATGGTTCGCCACCGAGGAGGGGCGCGCGACGCCGCTCGACAGTCTCAAACGTGCGCCAAAACAACAGCAGGCGATGGCAGCACTGATGCAAAAACCGTTGTATCGTCATCAGGTTGCCGATCTTGATCTTACCGATACGGCCCTGCAGGCATTACGAGCCAAAGGGCTGACGGATTTACGCAGTATTGCGCCCGCCACGCACGACTGGCGCCAGGATTTCTCGGTGATCGGCGAACGTTTACGACTCAATACCGAGCAGGCCACCGCCGTCGGCGCGATCCGCAGTGAAGATCAGCAATTTTCCGCCTGGTTGCTGGCCGGTGTAACCGGCTCAGGTAAAACCGAAGTGTATCTGAGCGTGCTGGAAAACATTCTGGCGCAGGGTCGGCAGGCGCTGGTGATGGTGCCGGAAATCGGCCTGACGCCGCAAACCATCGCACGTTTTCGCGAACGTTTCAGTGCGCCGGTGGATGTGCTGCACTCCGGCCTGAACGACAGCGAACGCCTCGCCGTCTGGCTGCGGGCGCGCAATGGCGAAGCGGGCATCGTCATTGGCACCCGTTCATCGCTGTTTACACCGTTTGCGCGCCTCGGCGTCATTATCATTGATGAAGAACACGACAGTTCTTATAAGCAGCAGGAAGGCTGGCGCTATCACGCCCGTGATCTGGCGGTGTACCGCGCTCACGCTGAAAATATCCCGATTATTATGGGCTCGGCAACCCCGGCGCTGGAAACGCTGCACAATGTTGAACTGGGGAAATATCGTCAGCTCAAACTGACCAAACGTGCCGGAAATGCCAAACTCGCCCGTCAGAATTTGCTGGATTTAAAAGGGTTGCAGCTGAAAGTCGGGCTGTCTCAACCGCTGATCCAGAAAATGCAGGAGCATCTGAAAGCCGATAATCAGGTCATGCTGTTCCTCAACCGCCGCGGCTATGCGCCTGCCCTGCTTTGCCATGAGTGTGGCTGGATAGCCGAATGTCAGCGCTGTGATCACTATTACACTCTGCACCAGAATCAGCGTCAGTTACGCTGCCACCATTGTGACAGTCAGCGCGCCGTGCCGCATCAGTGTCCGCATTGCGGCTCAACACAACTGGTCTCGGTCGGCGTCGGTACAGAACAGCTGGAAAACGAACTGGCGCCGTTGTTCCCGGATACGCCAATCACGCGCATTGACCGCGATACCACCAGCCGGAAAGGTTCGCTGGAACAACACCTGAATGAAGTCCATCGTGGCGGCGCACGTATTCTTATCGGCACCCAAATGCTGGCAAAAGGGCACCACTTCCCTGATGTTACGCTGGTGTCATTGCTGGATGTCGACGGCGCGCTGTTCTCGGCAGATTTCCGTTCTGCCGAGCGCTTTGCCCAGCTTTATACGCAGGTTTCAGGCCGTGCCGGACGTGCAGGCAAACAGGGTGAAGTCGTATTGCAAACTCACCATCCCGAACATCCGCTGTTACAGGTGCTGTTGCAGCAGGGCTACGACGAGTTCGCCAGACAGACCCTGGCGGAGCGCAAAAGCGTCTTCCTTCCTCCTTATACCAGCCACATTATGATCCGCTCGGAAGACCACGATAATCAGCAATCTGCGCTGTTCCTTCAGCAGTTACGTAATCTGCTCGAATCCAGTCCGCTGAAAGATGATTCGCTGTGGATCCTGGGGCCGGTTCCTGCCTTACAAGCCAAACGCAGCGGACGTTTCCGCTGGCAGCTTTTATTGCAGCATCCTTCACGGCGCGTTTTGCAGCATCTGATCAAAAGCTCTCAGCCGCTGATTTCAAGTCTGCCGCAAGCCAAAAAAGTGAAATGGACACTGGATGTCGATCCGATTGACAGCTGATTCCAAAAGCGAATTTGCGTGAATAGTCAGGTTTTTTGCGTGATGCATCGAAAAAAGCATCTGGGTCACACTTTTAATGCAAATTAGGTAACAAATCCTACTCACATTCTGTTTAGAATGTGATGAGCTACACATCATGCGTAGCCAGGTGAGGAATGTTGATGTTGTTGTCTCAGTTTGATGCTGTTGCAAGGAGAGAGACGTTGGAGCACAAGAAAGAATTACCCGCCGCAACAATGAAAGATGTGGCTGAACAGGCAGGCGTTTCAACAGCAACCGTATCCCGTGCATTAATGAATCCGGAGAAAGTCTCCGCCGCGACTCGCCAGAAAGTTGATCAGGCCGTCATGGCCGTCGGTTATTCTCCTCATGCCCTGGCCCGCAACCTGAAGCGTAATGAATCACGCACTATTTTGGTGATCGTCCCCGACATCTGCGATCCGTTTTTCGCCGATCTGATCCAGGGGATCGAGCGCACGGCCGCCGAAAGCGGTTATCTGGTGTTGATCGGTGATTGTGCTCAGCAAAATCAGCAAGAGAAAACCTTTATCAATCTGATCATTACCAAGCAAATTGACGGTATGCTGCTGCTCGGCTCTGATTTACCTTTCGATGCCAGCAAAGAAGAACAACGCAATTTGCCACCGATGGTGATGGCGAATGAATTTGCGCCGGAACTTGAACTGCCGACAGTCCACATTGATAACCTGACGGCCGCGTTCGAAGCTGTGCATTATCTTCTCAAGCTGGGGCATCACCGTATTGCCTGCATCGCCGGGCCAAAGCATATGCCATTGTGCCAGTACCGTTCACAAGGTTATGTGCAGGCGCTGCGCCGCAACGGACTGAGCGTCGAGAGCAAGCTGACCATTCATGGTGATTTCAGCTATGAATCGGGGGCGCAAGCCGTCACCGAGTTGATGGCCCTGCCCGTGCCGCCGACGGCGATTTTCTGCCACAACGATGTGATGGCGATTGGTGCCATGTTCCAGGCGAAAAAAATGGGTCTGCGCATTCCGCAGGATTTGTCGGTTGTCGGCTTCGATGACATCAAGGCCAGCCAGTATACCGATCCTCCGCTGACGACCGTTGCGCAGCCGAGATTCCAGCTTGGCCGTCAGGCCATGTTATTATTACTTGAGCAGTTACAGGGAAATCCGGTACAAAACGGTTCGCTGCTGCTTGATAGCGAGCTGGTGGTGCGGGAAAGCACTGCGGCCCCAAAAGCGTGAGTCCGATTTTATGCTGTTCAACAGTTTTAATTTCAGTAAATGTTCAGGGTTGAGTAACATGACGCACTTCTTCATTCATCACGACACAGCGAAACGATAGTGGCACAAAGAGACTATGTAAGCCGTGGGCGCTCAGGAGCGCGGCGGAAAAGTACCAGCCGGAGTAAAAAACGCAGTTCCACAACGATCTCCAAAACCATGGTGGTGTTAGCCGTTGCGGTACTGGTGGTGTTTGTCGGTGGCCTCTATTTTATTGCGCACAATAAACATGAAGAAGCGACAGTGTTGCCGACGCACGCTGTCCGTCCGGGTAATGGATTGCCACCTAAGCCAGAAGAACGCTGGCGCTACATTAAAGAACTGGAAAACCGCCAGATGGGCGTCACCACGCCGACAGAACCGACGGCGGGCGGACAGGTCGAATCCAAAACACAACTGACGCCTGAACAGCGCCAGCTTCTCGAACAGATGCAGGCCGATATGCGCCAGACACCAACACAGTTGTCTGAAGTGCCGTATAACGACCCGAATCAGGCCACGCAGGCACCGGCGCATACTCAACGTCAGGTTCAGCAACAGCAGCCGACGTACGCGCAGCAGCAGCCGGTAACTCAGCCGCGTCAGGTTCAGCCACAGCCAACGTATACGCCGCAAACGCAGCCGGTACGTGCGCCTCAGGCCCAGGTGCAAACGCAACCCGTTCAGCCAAAACCGAAGCCGCAAGTGAAAGAGCCGGTGAAAGAAGCACCGAAACCGCAACAGCCAGCCACCATTACCCAGGCTGAGCCGGAAAAACCGAAAGCACAGGAAAAAACCCAGCGCTTTGTGGTTCAGTGCGGTTCGTTCAAAGGATCTGAGCAGGCGGAATCCCAGCGCGCCAAGCTGGCATTCGAAGGTTTTGAAGGCCGGATCACCACCGGCGGTGGCTGGAGTCGCGTCGTCATCGGCCCGTACAACAGCCGTTCTGGTGCTGACAGCACACTATCGCGCCTCAAAGGCGCTGGCATCTCCGGTTGCATTCCCGTCGCAACCGGGGGTTGAAAACCCGTAATCCTTCCCCAATCTATACTTTCAATATGCCCCGTAAGTTTGTGAGACACGTTCAGTGTCCCGCAAACCTGCGGGGATCTTTTCCGTCTGCAACGAGGAACCGCTCGTGACAACAATTGTAAGTGTACGCCGCAACGGCAAGGTCGTTATCGGTGGTGATGGCCAGGCCACATTGGGAAATACCGTCATGAAGGGCAACGTCAAAAAAGTACGTCGCCTGTATAACGACAAAGTGATCGCGGGCTTTGCTGGCGGCACGGCTGATGCCTTCACGCTGTTTGAGCTGTTCGAACGCAAACTGGAAATGCACCAGGGTCATCTGGTGAAAGCCGCCGTTGAACTGGCAAAAGACTGGCGTACCGACCGTATGTTACGCCGTCTGGAAGCCCTTCTGGCCGTGGCCGATGAAAACGCCTCGCTTATCATCAGCGGTAACGGTGACGTTATCCAGCCTGAAAACGATCTGATTGCCATTGGTTCCGGTGGCCCGTATGCCCAGGCTGCTGCACGCGCGTTGCTGGAAAACTCCGAGCTTGAAGCGCGCGACATCGTCGAAAAATCGCTGAGCATCGCCGGTGACATCTGCATCTACACCAACCAATTCCACACTATCGAAGAATTGTCTTCTAAAGCGTAAGGATCGAAAATTATGTCTGAGATGACCCCGCGCGAGATCGTCAGCGAGTTAGACAGTTACATCATTGGCCAGGATAAAGCGAAACGCGCCGTGGCTATTGCTTTGCGTAACCGCTGGCGCCGGATGCAGCTTGATGAAGCGCTGCGCCACGAAGTCACCCCGAAAAATATTCTGATGATCGGTCCGACCGGTGTCGGTAAAACCGAAATTGCCCGCCGTCTGGCGAAGCTGGCTAACGCGCCGTTCATCAAAGTAGAAGCGACTAAATTCACGGAAGTCGGTTACGTCGGTAAAGAAGTGGATTCCATTATCCGCGACCTGACCGATTCCGCCGTAAAAATGGTGCGCCTGCAATCTATTGAGAAAAACCGTTATCGTGCTGAAGAACTGGCCGAAGAACGTATTCTGGATGTGCTGATCCCGCCAGCGAAAAACAACTGGGGACAACCTGACGAAGCGCAGGAACCTTCTGCTGCACGCCAGAACTTCCGCAAAAAACTGCGTGAAGGCCAGCTCGACGACAAAGAGATTGAAATCAGCCTGGCATCCGGCCCGATGGGCGTGGAAATCATGTCCCCTCCGGGTATGGAAGAAATGACCAATCAGTTGCAGTCGATGTTCCAGAGCATGGGTGCTCAGAAACAGAAACCGCGCAAACTGAAAATCAAAGAAGCGCTGAAGCTGCTGATCGAAGAAGAAGCCGCGAAACTGGTGAACCCGGAAGATCTGAAAGAACAGGCAATCGAGGCCGTTGAGCAACACGGCATCGTGTTTATCGATGAGATCGACAAAATCTGTAAACGTGGCGGCCAGAGTTCAGGCCCGGACGTCTCCCGCGAAGGTGTTCAGCGTGACCTGCTGCCTCTGGTGGAAGGCTGTACGGTGTCTACCAAGCACGGCATGGTGAAAACCGATCACATTCTGTTTATCGCTTCCGGCGCATTCCAGACGGCCAGCCCGTCAGACCTGATCCCTGAGTTGCAGGGTCGTCTGCCTATTCGTGTGGAACTGCAGGCGCTGTCGACTGAAGACTTCGAACGCATACTGACCGAGCCAAGTGCTTCGCTGACTCATCAGTACAAAGCATTGATGGCGACCGAAGGCGTAACCATTGATTTCACCGCTGACGGTATCCGCCGTATTGCGGAAGCCGCATGGCAGGTGAACGAAACCACCGAGAACATAGGTGCGCGTCGTCTGCATACCGTTCTGGAGCGTCTGATGGAAGATATCTCTTACGATGCCAGCGAAAGCAACGGTATCTCCATAAACATTGATGCAGATTATGTTAGAAGCCACCTTGACCAGCTGGTAGCTGATGAAGATCTGAGCCGTTTTATCTTATAATTTGCTCATACGTTCCGAAAGTGATCTTCAGGGAGGCGTTTGCCTCCCTGATTTTTTTAGATTTCGGACTGATTCTTCACCTGAGAAATCACCTATGAGCACAATCACGCCTTTCACTCCGACAACCCCCGCCCGCGCCTGGCTCGAAAGCCTGCGCCCGAAAACCTTGCCACTGGCGTTTGCTTCTATCGTTATGGGTTCTGCCATTGCCAGCCTGCAAGGCGTTTTCCATCCGCTCATTGCACTACTGGCGCTGCTGACTGCGGGCTGTTTGCAAATTTTGTCAAATCTGGCGAATGACTATGGCGATGCCGAGAAAGGCAGTGACACGCCGGAACGCGTCGGGCCCTTACGCGGCATGCAAAAGGGCCTGATTACCGCCGGGCAGATGAAGCGCGCGATTATCCTGACCATCGCGCTGACCCTTATCTGCGGTACTGCGCTTATTGCCGTGGCCTGTCATAAGCCTAGTGACGTGGTCGGGTTTCTGATCCTCGGCTTGCTGTCGATTGGCGCCGCCATTACCTATACCGTCGGCACACGACCTTATGGCTACATGGGACTTGGCGATATTTCCGTGCTGATCTTCTTCGGCTGGATCAGTGTCGCAGGGACGTTTTATTTACAGGCAGGCTATTTCGACTGGATCGTAATGCTTCCGGCGACGGCGACAGGTTTGCTGTCCACTGCGGTACTCAATATCAATAATTTGCGCGATATCGAAACCGACAGCGCCAACGGCAAGAATACCCTGGCGGTTCGCCTCGGGCCGGTTAACGCACGACGCTATCACGCCATCATTCTGACCGCCGCCGTGCTGTGTCTGGTGATTTTCTCCGCCCTGCACCTGCCTCACTGGACCGGCTGGCTGTTTATCCTGGCGCTCCCAATGCTGGCAAAACATCTGATGCGGGTGATGAAATCGACAACATCCACTGAAGTCCGCCCGTTGCTGGAACATATGGTAAAAACCGCGTTGCTGACTAACGTCTTGTTTGCAGTGGGTCTGTTGCTCAATTGAGTAAAGTTGGCCTGATGTGCGTTTATCAGGTCACTTTTCACATTTAACAATTGATGATTTTGCCAACATCCGCCGGAAAGGGATATACTGAACACTCATGCAGCAACCAGATGAAATCCTATGAAATACGATACTTCCGAACTTTGCGACATCTACCATGAAGAAGTGAATGTCGTTGAACCCTTGTTCTCCAACTTTGGCGGCCGTACTTCATTTGGCGGGCAAATCACCACCGTGAAATGCTTCGAAGATAATGGCTTGCTTTATGACCTGCTGGAAGAAAATGGCCGTGGCCGTGTATTAGTGATCGATGGTGGCGGTTCTGTTCGTCGCGCACTGCTGGATGCCGGACTGGCACGCCTTGCATTGCAAAACGAATGGGAAGGCATCGTGATTTACGGTGCAGTCCGTCAGGTTGATGATCTCGAAGAGCTGGATCTGGGTATCCAGGCGATGGCGGCTATCCCGGCTGGCGCAGGCAGTGAAGGGATTGGCGAAAGCGACATTCGTGTCAATTTCGGCGGCGTCACCTTCTTCTCCGGCGACCATCTTTATGCCGATAATACCGGTATCGTGCTGTCCGAAGACCCGCTCGATATTGAGTGATTTCCTTCTGGGCACAACAAAAAAGGACGCCAAGGCGTAATGCCGATCGTTTAAGGATCAGTTGACCGATCCGGTGGCTCGTGTAAAAAGGGTTCATGCTCATCATGGAC